>DAHXKW010000060.1 GCA_027366195.1 Alphaproteobacteria bacterium
CTTATGCACTGAATCTATATCGTTCTGATATTCCGGTGTCTGCTGTGATAACTTTTGCAGCATCTGATAAAATGATTGTTTCACCACCAGGTTTGGTAAATACATTTACCATATCAGATACGGCGCCTTTTGTTATATCGAAGGGTACCATAACAGAGCAAGATACTCTTGCCATTTCTTTGAAGAATATCGACACATCAATCCGTAATTGGGTTGCTAGCGTCAATCTGTTCACGCCGTCCTCACCGACACCTTTTGTGCAATACAGCAAACCCGTAACTTTAGAATCACCCTCAATATTTTTACCTCAAGATGCTTTTGTTCAATCTAACGAACTTGTCTTTGTTCTCTCAGCAGTCTTCAATACATACACACCATACTGGACACTTGTCTCAGTTATTCCTCACACCTCTTCCCTACAAGCCACAACAGCTTTTGTCGTTTACCCAGAAGAATGGGGTGTGCTTAAAATTAACGACCCAACATTTTCAGATCTGTCTGACCACAGCTTCACAGCAGACCTTGTTGTATGGAGCGGAAATTCATATACCATCATAGAAACACAAACAATCCGCATTTTACAAATTTTGCTTGGCATTAACCCATTGGCCGTATCTTATATGACCAATGAACTGGCCACTATTAGTGTATCTTTAAAAATCATCAACGGATCCGGTAGCGGCACAATATACGCAAGTTGGGGACAAAATAATCAGATATTGTCCCCCATAGTTTCTGCACCTGTTAATAATACTGGGACACAAGCCAATCATACAATTAACATAACCATGCCCAGCATGCCAGGTACATACACATTATATGTATCAGCACAAGATGCTGTTTATAACGATCAATTTCAAGTACAGGAAACGACATTTACTGTCTTTTCAGCCAATCTCACCAGCATCCAAACGACACCACATAACCTTTATGTGGAACAGAATTTCAGCCTTGGCTTCAGTGTCAACACGGCCACACTACCTAACGATTTATCTTTTTACGTCAGCTATAACAATCAAGTCACTAATGGTAATTTCGTAAATGGTACGAATACAGTTACGTTAACAGCACCTGGTACGGCTGGCACTTATCTTTTGAATATTTATGGAAAACGAACCGGCCATTCAGATACATTAATTTCGTCATTGAATACTGTATCCAATGTGTTCCAACCAGCACCAGCAGGTTCACAGATGAACATCGCTATAGGAAAAAGTGTTCAACTGGGAACTCCTTCTGCCGTACAAACCGAGGTGTCCTATACATGGACACAAAATCCGACAACAGGAACGATCAGCAATATACACAGCTATCCGACAACTGTAACACCTACCCAACCAACCACTTATACGATCACAACCCAAAGTACATATTACCCTAGCTTAATTGGCAGTAATTCGGTCTATGTTTTTGCTGAGGCTTATAACCTCACAAATGTCACATTAACACCTAGTTCACCTATGCTGCCTGGTTCCTTTGTAACAATGAGCTGGAATATAACCAGCAAACCTACAGACATCCAAACAGCGATCATTACGGTTGGATCGATTTCAGATGTTGTCATTAGCACAGGATCTGATGGATTTGCCGTGTTTGCAATACCTAACGTTGCAAATAGTAATTTTACAATCAATCTGAACATCAGTAATCAACTTGGCGTTTCAACATCAACAAGTATCCCCATTCAAACAACATCTGTTAAAACATTTACTAATATTTCAGATAATACCGATTTGGGGCTTGTTCAATCCAATATGGCTTTCTTAGCACCTTACAGCATTGGTACTGTATGTACTTGGTCTGCAATAATCAAAAACACATTAAAAACCCCATTTTCAAGTGCAAGCTCAAACGATACAGGACGTCCTATTGCACCAAGATCGTTTTCATCCGACCTCACCAACTTAACAAACTATTTCACAACCAATCATGTTCAATCAGTTGTACTTTTAGCAGACAATACAAACCATCTCACACGTAACAGTCAAACTAATGTCACCCTTAAAGCAATCGATGATGCCGTCTGGTATTTACGTCGACTTGGTTTCTGTGTAAACGCAGATATGTACTTCTTCAATCGTTTGTTTACCGCTAACTCAATTACACCAAGCATTGTTGCCAACACCTTGAGTTCTTATCCAAACTTACAACAGCTTTATAGTAATCAATTTTTATTCTCAAGTGCTGCTGTAACATCATCGTCTCTGCCACTAAATAACTGCACACCTGCAGCGTGTGGTATTCAATTTACAACAAACATGCAGACAAACATAGGATTTATCGGGCATTCCTTCACTATACCAATTACAGTGACATCATTCGGCACATCTGGATCCTACACAGCTACAGCAACAATAAATAATGTAAATTACACAACTCAATTCACAGGAAGCAGTGGTAATCTGGTGATCAACTCTGTATCTGGACCAGTATCAGATTATACATTATCTATAACGGTGTCTGATGCTTATTTCTCTGGCTGTTCCGATATGACCCAAACATCAACATTTAAGGCGCGATATGCTATTCATGACCAACTCGGATACAATGGCGGGGGAATCAGCCAAATGTATGTTGATGTCCAAAATCAAGTGGGCTTTGGTAAAGGATTTGGCAGTGCGCCAAATGCAGTAAGTTTCGTCATGCTTGATGTAGGTCTTTTGACAGTACCACAACCCTACCCCATTAACATTAACACAGTACAAAATACAAAGTTCGTCGTATTGCTGTTAACCGGATTCCCTAATTTGGCAAATGGTAGCGCAGGCAGTCTTTCTAGTACAACAATTCAAAACGCTATTTTGACTTATGCAAGTGATCTCATCCAGACATTCCAAACAACAGGTCAATATTTACTGATCGATGAAACACTAGTGAACCAACCTTTATATTGGTCACCAGGAGATCCATCTCCGATTAATCTAAGTTTCTTCAGGACGTTACCACAAACTCAAAATTCTATTGTTTATATCTCACTTTCAGATCAAACATATAAAAATGTTGAGAATCTAACATATTTATCAATCGCTATGCAGGACTACGTTCTGCAAGACTATGGTAAGAATCCTGGCCATTACTGCTTTGTAAACCCTGTATGCGCTAATTTGCCTATTGCTGTTCAACTGAATTCAATAGAGTCAACCGGCACATCTGCCCTCAATATTAATTTCAATGGCGCATTTTTCCAAGCTACGGCAAACAATGGCACCACAACAAACGTTATGATTCCTAACCCCTTTGTTACAAACAGCGATTTTACTTTGACCATTGACACAAACGATGCAACAATCCTTATTCCGCAGGATTCGATCACAATTTCTATCAGACAAACCGTTGATTTCTCCTCAATTGATCATACAACCATCAATTTGGGAATCGCTTTCGTGGCAATGGAAACATATGATGGATCCGTACAAAACGGTGCCTTTGGATTACGGATTAAAATGGCAGATGCGGATATCTCGATTGATGCGTCTATATTTGCAAATGATATACGGAATAATGGTTATAACAATAACCCACTAGCCAATAATTTCGCCGTCTTCACAAGTGACGTCACAAATGTGGCCAATATATTAATTAATAAAGGTATCCAAGATGTTGTCTTTACATCTTGGTCACAGCAAAGCATTATTCGAGACGGCAATAACTCAGCCCAAGTAAATCATATATGGATCTACGAGCAACTTATTGCCCAACTTGTGGCCAACCACATCCGCTATCACGGTGACTTATCCTTCTTTGCGTATATTAATGGTTAGCTCGGCACCGTCAACTCCTATGATAAAAGTCGTAGCGCTAAGTTTAAAATTTGCGAAAACAAAGGATTCCTGTAACATTAAGCGAATCTGAGTTTAATCAATTTATCTTACCACACCTTCCCACACATAAATTTTGGCCGCCCCTACAAGATCTCTCGATACAAAATATTTTGTTACATCATGTACGTTCTATATACAGGATGCCAGTGGAAAATGTTACCTATCGAAAAGGATGAAAGTGGTAAAACAGAAATTCACTACAGCCAAGTATTTAGAGTTTATCAGCAATTGGTAGATCACTATATTGATAGTTGATAAGTGAGTGGCAACTTGATTACTTTTATTTATCAAGGTATAGTTACAGTGAATTTGAGAATTATTATTCAAAAACATATAAAATGTTGTTTTTATTGTTTATTATACCGGCAACACGGTCCACAGCGATATTACGCGCACCCCTCCCTCAGCGCAGTAGTTTTTTGGAATTGCTGTTAGCGGGTCATCCACGTGCTCCTTTACCGCCACAATATCCGTCGGTACCTATCCGGCCACAAGAAAAACGACAAAGAAAAGTTGTCCACTCACCTTTATTCGGAACAGAAACCGCAACGAATGGACTTAACCTAGATATACATGCTGTGCCGCAACAGGTTAAAACTGCGCCTTGGGATGAATGGGACAAAGCAGTATTTAGCGCTATCCCACCTGCACCTGTTTCCCCTGAACCACAAAAAGCACCGCGAGAAAAACCCGAGGGAAAAACAGGAAAGGAGAATGTGCAGAATATTCCTCCCCCCTATCCAAAAGATATATCACAAAAACACTTCACTGAATTTGTACCTCCACCACCACCAAATTTGCCAAGAAAAAAATCAAAGATACCTGTGGCACCACCAATCCCCACTTCAGTTCCAACTCTTCCAGTTCCAGATTTCGTCTCAATTTCAGTACCGCCACCAGTAACAGGGGATGTTTTAGAACAAGAAAAGTCGAGTTTACCCTACACTTACTTTGCACTTTGTGTTTTTGAATTACTCTTGTCAAAAATTTGCGCCCTCGATACCGAAGCTACAGGTCTTGGTAGCGGACACAAACTAACAGAAATTGGCTGTACCTTGATTGAAAACAATCGGATAAAAGGCCTTAAGTTTGGAACACGACTAAATCCTGAAAGACTAGTCAACAAAGAAGCGCAAGAGCTTACTGGCCATACCTTTGAATCATTACGTGACCAGCCCTTATTTTCTGAAGTTGCGGATGATTTTTTGGCGTTCATAGAACAGGCTTATGTATTACTGTTACATCATGCACATTACGATTTAAAACTTCTGAACGAGGCTTTAAGCGCCTGTGGCCACACAAAAAAGCTTGAAGAATCATATCAGGTTATTGATACTTTGTGGCTTGCCAATCAACTTCACCCCAATGAAAAAAATAACTTGCGTGATTTATGTAATCGTTATGGAATCCATACAAATGAAAAACATGGTGCCTTAACTGATGCCGAATTAACAGCTGAGGTTTTTCTGGCCATGCTCAGAAAACACAAAGATCTTATCTTCCCCGTGATTACACCACGAAAAACACTGCCAATTCAAGATTTTTACAATCGGTTTGAACATGTAAACGGGACCCCTGGGGCAGATTATTTCAGACGCTTTAGACTCACACAAGAACTCCCCCTGGCTTTTCGTTTCATAGAGTCAATGCCACACCCCTACTTATCAGTAACTGGATCAGCTATTGTTGCTGCCTTTTGTGATGAACAGAGAAACATCCTTGGTTTGTATACTAAATACCTTGAGGTACCAGGAAGTGACAGCCGTGTATTTTATGGATCGCCTGAAAACACAATGGCAACTATTTATACTGGCAGTCCTAGAACCGTTGTCATAAGTGACTTGATAACAGCATTGACAGCGCAAAAAGTTTTATTGGGTGATGATACTGAAAAAATTTGTAAAGCTTTAGGGATACAAGGCAGTTTTAGTATTCAAGCCTTCTTAGATTTGGTGTATATGCCTACCATAAAGTTTTCCAATCGTACTCGAACCGTCATTGTTATCATCAATGGTAAAAAAAATTGTAATACAGGTTACTTCAATCAAGTCATGGTGAAGTCTTTAGAATCTCTTTTCATCCCTCAGTTTGATGGCCTATTGAATATGGTGCAAGAAGAGCCTTCTTTAATAGATCACATCATGCGCTATAAAAAACAAGAATGGACAATTATTGAAGATACTTTGCAAGGTGGCAAGCGTCATCTTAAAGCAAGACGATCTGAAGCACATGATCTCAGTCTTGTTATTGATACAAAGTCTAAAACAGTAACCAATAACGGTCAAGACGTTGAAAACCCCGATACAACCTTCATGGTTTGCCCACCCAAAATTACAGTTAAAGTCATTTTATCCAATAATCCTTCAAGCACGACAGAAACGGTTGAACAGCTATCAAGGCGTATGTACCAAAATTTAGTTACTGTAAGTAGCACGCAAGATTTGTTAGCAATTTATCTACCAAAGAAAAAGGTTGATGAATTAGAAGTAAAAGCACGACAAAAAGAACAAGAAGAACTTACAAAAAATAGTGCGAAAGCAAAAAAAGTATACGAAGCCGGTTTTGTTACCGTACCAGATGCGGTGCACGCTTATTTTCATAAAAGAAAAATACTTGGAGCTTTACCATCTTCTTGGCGATACTATGAACGCATGTTTCATCCTTGGTCAGAAAAAGACTTACCAGCACTAATCGTTCCTTTCATGAAAAGAACAGAGGGGCAAGAAGATACTATCCAGGGAATACACAGGATTTTCTGTAACCCTGATGGTTCCCCTTTAGACGATAAGAAACGCCGTAAAGTTTCTTTAGGGGATACGGCAACCAGTGTTTATACAGATATTTATACGACAAGCGGAAAAGATCCTGAAGTCATATTAATCACAGAAGGTATAGAAAATGGTTTGGTGGCAAAGGATGTATTACTTGATGATACTTCTTCTGAAAAATTGGGGATTGGTAACAGCTTTGGCATTAGGGCATCAGTCGGCATTAATGGTCTTGAAGAAATACCTTTAGAATATAGCACACACACAGTAATTATTATTGCTGATAATGATGATTATTATGACGATACCAAGAAAATACTTATGGTTAATCAAGATGCTAAACAAACCATAATCAATACAGTCGTGCGTTTTTTACGCGGAAATAGAACCGTGAAAATTGCTTTACCAATCAGCCCTGAAGGAAAAAAATATGATTTGAATGATGCATACTATCATGGTGGCGCCGATGCCGTTCGAGATATTTTACGTAATGCCGTAACCATTCATTCCGCAAAAGATCTTGGTAATGCCCAAGAACCATTACAACAGAGTTTAGAAAAACTTAGAACTATGATGCGGGATTCTACCCCCAAAGTGACGGCGCCATGTAATTAGTTTGACTTATTAAGTGAGGTAAGTATTGTTTTTGTTGTTCTTATAGCCCTGCCAACCAAGGTGGACTACAGCTATAGTTCGTCCTAGATTTGAAAGATGCATACCAACTGTACCTTTTCCCTTTTGGTCTCTACGGTGTATGGGGGAAAAGCCAACTCAGTTTAGGCAAAAACTAAAACCACTTCCAAATTCCTCCTGGCAAAGAAGAGAATCATCAATACAAGAAACTATTTATCCGGAAGATGTTATAATTATCCCTCCTATACCCGTATGGGATGCTTCTATTGCAAGGTTTCGTGAACCACCAGTCTGTACAAAAATGACGATCCAAGAAGAGGTGGCAAAATCTATTCCCGTGCATTCTGAACGAAGTGAGACTAAACAAAAAAACGCTGAAGTTGTTGTTGCGGCTCGACCTATATTAAATAAACCTTCTAACAAGGTAACACCACCACCTTTAAAAAGAACTGCAGACAATTCTTTTCATAAAAATACTGTTGTCGTTCCGACAGTGCCAAGAACATTAAAGGATAATCCCCCTAAACAAAAAATGGTACCAGCTCAAAAACAACCCTCTGTCCCCAGGGAGTTTATTCAGCCACTATTAGTTACGGATAAAGACCAATTTGCAAAATACTGGCCATCAATTTTTGAACAGTTTATAGCCATAGATTGTGAATTTACAGGATCTACAAAGCAGAATCCCGGGTATTTATTTGAAGTTGCCTGTGTACGATATAGAGGTTTATGCAAGGAAGCGGTGTGGCACAAATTCTGCCGCCCAGAAGAAAGCATTACACCTTATGTACAAAATCTAACAGGGTATAGCACAGATTTTTTAGATAGACAGCCCCCCTTTTCACATTTTGTATTAGAATTTGAAGCATTTATAGGCCAAAACATACCACTAGTCATACACGATGCTTTACCGGATTTGCGTGTACTTGAACAAGCGCTGAATAAATCAGGAAGAGATCCAAAATATTTCATGCATGGTGAACGGCCAATTATTGATACATTACGGCTTTCTTTAGGATTAGACTTGGGTAAAGTCAAAAAAAGAAAACTGGATGTTTTAGGGAAGTATTATGATGTAGATAATGTATGCCTTAGACCACACCAAGCTAGAGATGATGCAGAGCTATTGGGAGAGGTCTTTTGCCGTATGATTCAAGCGCATCAAAAGGAATTAGATATCAGATTACTGTGACAACAGGTGTGGTTAATAACACAGTTGTTTAAAATAAAATCAAATACTTCTTAATTACATCGTGCATAAATATTAATTGTAAAATAAATACAAAAAATATTGTCTCACATTTCAATTTCTGCTAGTTCTAAATTAGCGTTTATTATTGTATTGGAAATACGATGCTATTTTTATCACTCTATTTTTTACCAACATTCGCAGCAGCACCTAAACAAACATTTCATAAGATAGAGCAATCACTTTGTTATGCCGCTAGTGAAACAATGGCTAAACACTATGCCAAAGCACTTGAATTTTCAAGTTTAGCTGGTTTTCAAAGAAAACATACAAAACTTAATGATAGATTTACAATAACATCTTCTGCCAAAGGTAATTCTGGTTTTGATGGTTTATATAAATTGCATTCTAAAGAATATGGATACTTTAAAGCGCTTGTAGTTGGTGCAAACAGTCAAGAAGGGGTTAATGCTTTCCTGAATACATTAGTTGAAGAGTATATTAAAAAGTTTGATTTAAAACCTAAGGTGGCTGCTCTTGCAGCCTCTTCTTCATCTCCATCACCGAAGAGAACAACAGGCGCTGAGGAAGGCTCAACAAGCGCGCTTGCCAAAGGCACAACGCGCACAGGGGAAGTAACAGACGCACACGTGAAAGAAATAAAAAAATTTATTGAAGAATTAGAAAAACATACAGAAGTCCCAGTCGGCACCACTAGTGAAGTATCTGAATCATTATCCAAACAAGAACAATATGACGGACACATAAAATGCATGATTATGTTGTTAGCACAGCAAACAAAAAAGGCAGAAGAAGCTGATAGTCCGAGTACACCTCTTGCTGCCACAACGCCCACACTTGTTGGGCAATTGCCTTCTCAAGATGATAAAAAATCACTGCCTCCTTCCCAGAAAAGCAAGGATTCAAGTTGCTGCACTCATCAATAATATGATTGATTCAATTAATATATTCCATTAAAATAAGCCATCTGTAAAATAATAAACAAAAATTGAAATCATGATTTTTTCAGCATTTTTATGGGCTTTGGGCAGCGCTACTGCTGCTGTTCTTCCTCCCTCAGCGGTGGCAGATGGTTCTGCTTCAACACCTTCAACCGCGACAGAAGATCCTATTGAAGCATTACGTCGCCAACAACATGAACAGCATATGGCTTTACTACAAGGGCAGATAGAAGAAGCAAAAAAATTCGTGGCATTATTAGAAGCTTATAAAAAATTATTCCTCCTATTACCACAGCAACGTGAAACCGTAGCGCAAACAGAGTTTGAAAAAACTGCTTTAACAATAATGAAACAGGTAAACGCTGAAAAAACAGACGAACAGAAAAAAGGGCAAGACGCATATGAACAAGCGATCCAACGTTTTATTGATAAACCAGATGACATCGATAATGTAGATGAAACTAATCTTTCTCCAGTCGAAAAAGCTGCTCTTGCACAAGCGAAAAAAGCAAGAACAGCTTATAAAGGAGGTTTATGTTGTGTCCAATAAGATCAATTATAACTGTTCATCTGGTTGGATAAAGTTGAAACGCCTTGCTGACTCTTGTCCAAAGGACTTAGAGTCAGTTATGAACCGGGATCCAGGCATGAAACGATATCATCTGCCCTTATTTTATTGACGATTATGTTTTCTGGGTCCCGGATAGTAAGAAAATCTAATCGCTACACGAAAGATTTTCTAACTTCCGGGAAAGCAGATCCATCAAAATGAACGCCTATCTGCGTGCGAATAATTGTGATTCTTCGACCGCAGGACTTACGTCAACCGACGGGACAGATGCTTTAGCTGCCGCTTCCAAGCGCGCAATAATTTTAGGATCTCCACCTAATGCTTGAATTGCGCGCTTTTTACTTTCAGTAAAATGACTATATAGTTCTAATACAAATGCTTCCTCTGCTTGCGCTATATTTTCCTGATATTTCTGTGTTTGATCAACGGGTTCAACAGAAGATGGTTCAGGCACTACTTTAGCAACAACATCCTTATGCGAATAAGAATCAGTGGAATCTCGGTCAGTTAATGGATTCTCGTTTCCGCGAGAATGACAAGTTAGCGATGTAATAAAACTTGAAAAATCTTGATGCAATCGTCGGGCAAAGTTCACCAATACTTCTGTTTGATGTGTAGCAGCGCATTCTGCAGTCTTTAGAATAGCTTGGCGTGTTATCGCAAAGTCTTCCGCCTTGGATTTCAACTGAGGTGCTGAATTGTCAACCACAGGCACAAGATAATTGGTCCAATTTGTCTTATAACGATTAGCGATGGTTTGATAAGCCTTAAACAAAACTGAAACTGCTGCAAATAATTTTTGATTAATTTGTAAAGCGCCACTTATAAAAAGTTTGTAATTCAATAAATCATTTTGCTTTTGCGCCGCTACCCATAAGAAAGTTCCTTTGTGAGCTGAATCAATTTGGTATCGATAACGTGCAACAGACATTTCACGGCCAACGTCTATAGAACTTAGGTCTATATCCTTATGCATAGTATTATTGCCCGTTTTACCAACCATACGGCGATGTTTGGCTGTCAATAAATCAATAAACCTGTGATCTGTTCCTACAGCTTTTAAGTGATCTTCATGATCAGATTCACAGGCAAAGAATTGACATTCCTCACCTGTAGGACGAATGGGCGCATGAAACCTAGCCCCTTCACAATAAAGACTGCATAAAAAAATATGAAGCATAGAACTTTCTTATCTTCTGGCCGGAGCTGTTTCAGGTGCAGATGATGCCAGAGCCGCTGCTTCCAAGCGCGCAAAAGCATTGGTATGATCTCCACCCAACCCTGTGATTTCGCGTTTTAGAGTTGCAATCTTCGTTTGGAGGTCTGCTAACTCTTGTTGCGCTCTTTGAACTGCCTGGATTTCTTGAAGGGCATGCTTATATGCTTCTAAAGCAGAAAGCATTGCTTGTCCATGAGCTACTTGCCTCTGGATGTCTTGAAGATTAACCGGAGTAGCTGGGGCGGGGAATAATTCTTGAAGAATAGCCTCTACCGTTTCCACTTTTTGTTCCGCAACAGTGGGTACAGCGCGTCCTGCAGGTTCTGCTGCTACCGTCGTCGCCGTATCTCTCGGCACTCCTCTTGCTACAGTCCTCCCGCCATCAACTGCCAACAAAACTGAACTTAAAAGTACTAATAACATACAAATCTCCTTTACCGATTTTTCTTATGAACCTTTATGGGAATATCTCCCCATCTAGTGCCCTGATCTTAACATACCTGGTTATGGAATACAATTACATTTGGATCTTATAAATAATTATAATTGGCTATTCTTCTAATCCCAGTAAAGTTATCGTCTTATCCCCACATTTTTGCTGTCTTACAACACCCCCACTCTGGACTTAGGCCCATCGTCCAGAAACAACCGCCAAAGACCCCAGACAAGGGCATCTAGACGATCGGGAGAAAAAGAATGTTCGCGCGCATTATAATTCAACATTTGATACTCAAGCTTTTGAAAGTATTGTGTATGGGTGATCAGCCCTCTTTCATAGAGATTGGCAATAGGTTCTGCGCGGCTTAGTTTTCCATGTGTAGCGCGAACTGTCTTAATTGGGATATGCGGATCATACTGACGCAAGATCTGTTGAATCAAATTACCACCCTGATTGACTTCGGCCACAACGCAATCGATAGCCTCTTCATGGTAAAGCTGGATAACCTTTTGTGCCCATGCATCGGCCGTATACTGACCACTGTGATCAGCTAAAACAAAACCCTTACCCACAGGATCTTTGGCCACAATCACAATCCCCGTTTCATCACCTGTATGGGAAACCGCAGGATCAATGGCTAAGACCTTTCTGGCAAAAACATCAGATGCCTTACCGTGTTTAATCATTGATGGTTTCCATAAGGCCCCTTCTTGGTGATCAAGCAATTCACCATTCAATTCTTGTGCCCCAAGACGTGTATTCCCATACAGATCTTGTACGCGCGTAATAAACTGGGGACTAAGATTGTCGGCATTATCAAGGGTCGCCCCCTTTGTCACATCAACATAAGATGCATTGACTAAAGTGTGGAGTAAAGGGATCGGTTTTGGCGTCGTTGTGATAATGCATTTTGGCCTGTCTCCAATACGTAAGGACAGCATGACTTGTTCCCACAACAGATCAGCATGTTTGAATTTGGCCAGTTCATCAATCCAGACTAAATCGAACTGAGGACCTCTAAGCTGTTCATATTGGTCTCCCGCAAACATTGTAATTTTCGCCCCACAAGGTGTCATAAGATAACGATCTGTCTTATGAACCGCTAGTTTTTCAGGGCTTCGCATTTCAAAACACTGTTTAAATCCACTAAGACCATTGACCATAACACGCCAAGTTTCTTGGATTGTATGCCCAATAAAAGCAATGTGTTTATAGCCTTGTGCTATAAGATCCAAAACCGTCTCAGCCCCTGTTCGCGTCTTGCCAAATCCCCTGCCCGCCATGATGAGCCAAACATGCCAATCTTTTTCCGGCGGCTTCTGATTTTCTCGTGCTATCTTTTCCCACACATATCATGCATTTTCTTATATATCGTCTGTAAGACTACTACCCTACTTTGTTCAATGCATACAATCAGACCAAGCCCAGGTTAATCTGCTTTGCGTAAATAGTGGTTCGATTGAAAGTAGAAACTTGATAAGGCATGATAGGACTATCAAATGGTTCATAAAGCGCCAAGGATGCGATTGCGAGAAAGTGATCATAAAGCCATTGTGGAAATTTTCAAAAAAACCTTTTTAAACGAGGATCATTTATGGCTATTCGGTTCACGCGCTTATGATGAAAAAAAAGGTGGGGATATTGATCTTTATATCCAAACATATCTACCTGGCGAACTGGCCGAAAAAAAAAGAAGTCGCTTTGTTTTAGATTTATGGGATGCTATTGGTGAACAAAAAATCGATGTAGTTCTTCATTTGATGAATTATGATTTCCATACCCCCATCTATGACATCGCTCAACAAGAAGGAGTGTTATTAGCATGAATCAAGTTGTTATTGCAGAACTCCTTGGCATCGCCCAAAAACACAGAAAACAGTTAGGACATATGAAGATGATTCTATCTCCTACTATGCCTTTAACTTCTGCCACAGTAGAAACATTTACGACTGATGATATTGCTGCGTGGGATGCTTTTATTATGCGGTTTTGTATGCTGCAAGATCTTATGGGCACAAAACTATTCTCCGCTTTTCTAACGCTCGCGGGTCAGGAGGCTTCAACTATGACTATTATCGACATGATCCATAGTCTTGAAAAAATGGGAGTTATTGAAAATTCAGAATTATGGCGAGATATTCGCGAAACACGAAACAAACTCACACATGAATATCCTAATATGCCTATACTTTCCGCTGAACTGCTTAATAAAGCATTCTTTCAAATCGATACTTTATTCCAAATCCTTGATGCCATTGGTGAACGTAACAAAACACTGAATTGGTAGCTTTTTCTGGAAAATAATTGTGATTAAATTTAAATAATATTATAATAAAATTAGAAACACTATTTTCTCTATACATATGAATTTCCGCAATAACAAGGTAGAAGATGACAGTAATAATAACATCATCTGACTTTCTTGTTGCTCAATTACCTAATACAAATGGACCGGGTCAGAGATCTAGTGCTACGGCTTCTGTTATAGGATCAGACTTCTATATTTATGGTGGCAATCCTAACTATGATTTTTGGCAATATACTTTAAGTAATGCCCCTCAATGGACACAACTGCCGACAGCTAATGGCCCTTCAGACAGACAGTATGCTAGTTCTGTAAGTATTAATAGTGATTTCTTTATTATCGGAGGACAATCAAGTCCTAACAACTCTACTAACTATAGTGATTTGTGGAAATATAATATAGTTTCCCAAACTTGGACGCAGCTATCATATCTTGCTCTTGTTAGCTCAGGAATTTATGGACATACCTCCGTAGCCTATAATCAAGATATTTTTGTTTTTGGCGGACAAGATGGAAACGGAAACCTGCTTAACAGCATATATCAATACAATACACCCACTGGAATATGGTCTTTAGTATCTACAACAGGTGGGCCGCCCCAAAACCGAGTTTACCATTCTGCCAGTATTATCGGTTCCGATATGTTCATATTTGGAGGGTTAGGACTTGACTCCAACTTGAACACACTTTATTTCAGTGATTTTTGGCAGTACAACGTTAACGCACAAACGTGGACGCAACTTGCGAGCGGTCCTCTTGGCAGAAGCAATCATTCTTCTGTTGTTACCGGAAACAGCATCGTTATTTTTGGAGGTGGGGGAAGTAGCACACCCTATTTTAGTGATTTTTGGCAATACGATTTAACCACCAATACATGGACACAGCTTCTCATTAATAATGGACCCGCAGCACGTGCCGGTCAGGTAGCTGCCGCCATCGGTGCCAATATGTTAATATTTGGTGGAAATAATAATGATATTTCTTTATCCAATAATCTTTGGGGTGTTTATTTGCAGCCCGTTACTTTAATACTAAACACAGTCCCGCCGCCCCAGCCTGTTTTAACAAATAGCCCTTATACTGTATCTTGGACCTTAAGTGACACAAATGCCCCACCCTTCTTACCAATATTTAACATCACATCTAACGCGCTGTCTTTAAATACTATATCTAGCGATAATCCTGGTACATTTTCTGGTACATCTCCATCAGATACAGGAATTTTTCCTGTTACGATTACAGCAACAATTCCTTATTTTAATTTTTCAATTAGTGATACTGTAAACCTCAGTGCGTTTCCAGAATTCAGCTTTGAGAATTTTCAGGTAACCCCCTCTTCTACGACACAAAATCAGAGTATTGTTGTTAGCTGGAATATCTTGGACACCGAAACATCTCCCCATTATCAAATAACTATCTTACGGTCGGATGGATCAACATTGCTTAGTTCTGATTTTACAACAACATTTGGCAATGTAAGTGATGTAGCGCCTAGTACACCAGGAAACTACCAATATACGGCATCTGCCTATAGCGTAGCTTTTAGTACTGCTTCAGACAGAGCCACAACCACACTACAAGTTACACAGATCCATACATCAGATACTTCAGACATTGTTGTTGTACCTAGTCCTCCCACACCTCCCCCAACAGTGGTAGCTACACCCATACCTCTACTTTTACCCCATGACGTCATTCTCTTCTGCCTCTTCAGTTATACAGGTGCTTTATTAGTTTTGGTGTTTTTAATAGTACGATAGAGTAAATTTATTAATATTAATTATTGAGCATTATTAATAATATTACAATTAAATTAAAATAAGATTATAATAAGATTATAGATATTGTTTTCAGTGTGCTTGTGAATATCTCTAATAGCAAGGTAGACGATGACTGTAACCATCACATCATCTGACTTTCTAGTTATCCAACTACCCAATAACAATGGGCCAAATCAGAGATATGGACATACTGCTGCAACCATAGGTTCCAATTTTTATATTTTTGGTGGTACTACTGATATTCCCGCCTATTTGAACGGTGAATTTTGGAAATACTCATTAAATCAAAATCCACAATGGACACAATTAACCGCGAATGGTTCTTCGAATAGGTATTATACAGCTTCTGCAACTATTAATAGTGATTTATTCATCATCGGTGGTTACGACTCCAGCCAAAGCAATTGGCTTAAAGATTTATGGAAATATAATTCAATTACTCAGACTTGGGTCCAGTTATCAGATTTTTATTTCGGTATTACAGGACATACTTGTGTAGCCTATAATCAAAGCATCTTTGTTTTCGGTGGACAAGACTCTAGTGGCAATGTACACAACAACGTATATCAATATGATGTTTTTTCAGACATATGGTCTTCAGACGCTACAGTCGGTGGCCCGCCACAAGCTAGGTATTATCATACTGCCAGTATTATTGGTCCCAATATGTTCATATTCGGTGGAACAAATCCGTATAACACTAACACTCCTTACCTTAATAATCTTTGGCAATACAACGTTAGCACACAAACATGGCAACAACTTGCCAGCGGTCCTCCAGGTAGAATATACCATTCGTCTGTTGTTGTTGGATTTGACCTAATCATTTTCGGAGGATTTGATGTCTACGAATTAGATGATTTTTGGAGATACGACCTGACTTCTAATACTTGGACACAACTTTTTATTGATGGACCTTCGGCACGTGATAGTCAGGCAGCTGCAGCCATCGGAGCAAATATGTTAATATTCGGTGGCCAAAGTGCAGGAAACGCATATAGTGATTTTTGGGATATTTATTTACAACCTGTTACTTTAACACTGGAGAAAATTCCTCCTCTTCCTGTTACAACAAGCAGTCTGTATACTTTGTTCTGGAATTTAGCTATCACGAATTCTTTACCATTTCCCCCTGTATTCAATATCACATCTAATTTATTATCTTTGAACGCTATATCCAGCGATAATCCTGGCGTATTTTATGGTACTTCCCCCTCAAATACAGGTACTTTTCCCATTACGATTACGGCAACAATACCTTATTTCAACTTATCAGTCAGTGACACTATTAATCTCAACGTATTACCAGAATTTAATTTCGAATTTTTCCAAGTCTCTCCCTCCCCCACAGCGCCAGGTCAAAATGTCATCATTAGCTGGAATGTTTCTGATACTGAAGTATCCTCCCATTACCAAATCACAATTTTACGATCGGATGGGTCCACATTAATCAATTCAGACTTTATAACAGCATCAGGTAGTGTTAGTGATATCGCTCCGAATACGCCAGGAAGCTATCAATATACAGCCCACGCCTATAGCATCGCCTTTAACGACCATTCAGATAAAGCCACAACAACTCTTGAAGTAACGCAGGTATATCTGTCAGACATTACAATTATCACCAATCCCATTTCTGCAGGAGAACCATACCAAATTTACTGGACAACTCTTATCATAAACAAACAACCTGATGAAACATCTTTCATCACCGTTATAGCACCTAATGACGATTGGGGCGCCACAACCAATACCTTCACGGGACGATATACCCACTCAGATGTAGGCTCGACTACTTTTATCGCACCTACTACACCAGGAGTCTATATTTTAACCTTCATGGCCTCAGATGAATATGGTTCTACCAATGATCAAACAATCCCCCTTGTCGTCAAGCTTTTAGTGGTTGATGCTGGCCCTGATCAAACAATTTATTATGGTTCCGATACAATCCTTGGGCTTGGCTTCCCAGGTTCTGACGTGTTTTATACATGGATCCCGTCCGACAGTTTAAGCAATCCCAATGCCCTTACAACAACCGCCAATCCTTTAGTGACAACAACCTATACCGTTACTGCATTTGATTCTGATGTACAGCGTGTAAAAAGTGATTCCACCACAATCACAGTTGTTGCTCCTATCGGTTTTTCAGGTATTTCAATTACACCTAATCTAACCTGCGCTTTCAACCCACAACCGATTACGATCGCTTGGACAGTCACACCAGCTTTCCCAACACCTTATTACACCATTACCATTCGTCATTCCGACCAAGGACTTGTTTTTCAGTCTGACTATAGCAATGTTTTATACGGATCTTTTACAACAACATCGCCTAACATACCTGGTAATACAACTTACTATTTAACAGCAACCCGAAATGATTATGGCGGATTATCAGGGTATGGATCAGATACACTTTATACGGTACAACCTCAGATCTCCGCCGCTATATTACCAGACCCAACGCCGAGCAATGATCCTTACATTATACAATGGACAGCCACAGCTTTAGGGGGACAACCCTCTGATACATTAACCGTCACCATCACAACACCAACTGGTAGCTTTAATTCTGACTGCCTAACGGGGCAAATGTATCAAAACATCTTTCAAGCCCCTGACTTTTCAAGTGACTTACCGATCATGATCACAGCAAACTACGACCCTTTAAGTTGCAGGATTTCAGATGTTTTAACCTTGCATACCAGAAAAGTAGCTGTTTCAGCCGGTTCTGATCAAACTATCAATTATGGTAGTAGCACAGCGCTTGGTGTTGGTTTGGATGAAACTGATATCACCTATACCTGGAGCCCTGCTTATGGCCTGAACACAACTAATCAGCTTAATGTCATTGCCTCGCCTTTATCCGATACAACCTATACGGTTATCGCGTATAGAGCTGATGTTAACCGCTACGCTAGCGATACTGTCACCGTCCACGTCGTTATGCCTATACAGCTGTCAGATTTCAGCATAACACCTAACACAACATGCCCTGGCGCAAATATGGTTGTCACGTGGGGCGTTGTTGTAAATTCTTACGAATTATTAACCGACTACCACATAAAAATTGCCAGGGGAGGAACAAGTCTTTTAGATACGAATATGACAACTCCTTCGGGACAAATTACAACCTCAGCACCATCCATTCCAGGGCAGTACCCTTATACTATCCAAGTCACGCGTAATAGTTATGGCTTTTTATCTGATACACAAACCATCCCTGTAAATGTCACACGTGTCAGACTTTCCAATGTACTGGTTGCCGATAATCCAACACCTATAAACAGTCCTTATACCGTCACCTGGACCGTTTTTATTGATAATCCCCAAGGGGATGAATCCGTCCACGTAACGGTCAACGCACCACCAGATGCTTTCTCTATTACGCCAGACTTTTTCAGAGCTTCCTACAAAAATGAAGAAACAGGTAATGTCCTCTTTTTATCACCAAATAGTATTGGTGATTTCCCCATCACACTGACAGCGACGGATTCCTATGGTTGTACAAGTCAAGTCACGACAACAATAAGTACGACAACAAATAGTGCGCCCATCATTATAATACCAACAGCACCCACAACACCTTCAGTACCGTCTTCAACAATAACTTCTTCACCACCCACCCCAATTCTTTTGCCACATGCTGTAATACTTACTTTCCTTTTTAGCTGTACAGGCGCTTTATTGATTTTGGTATTTTTAATAGTACCAAAATAGAAACAGGGTTAAATTTTCAGAAACCAATAAGCGCTTACTTCCCCCACCTTAGCATATGTCGTTTTCATCGTCGGTAAGAAACTGTCAAGGCGAGTATAGTGTATAGAAACTTTTTCTTCACCTTTTCCTTTGCTAAACTAGCTTATGGGAAAATTGACCACTTCAAACTATGGAAACATATTCAGCCAGTGATACCAGCGTTACCCTATCACAATTGGTCAATCGCATTGCATTGGATCATAAACCTATATGCATAAAAGGTAACGGAAATAACGCCATTTTGCTTACAGAAGAAGATTACTCTGCTATCCAAGAAACAATATATCTGATGTCTATCCCGGGAATGCATGAATCAATACTAGAAGGAAGAAGTGAGAAAAACTGTTCAACCGAACTCCCTTGGTAATGTTTCAGCTTAAAACATCGTCTTGTCTACGAAGTTTTTAGAGATGAAAAGATAGTTAAAATACTGCGCATGTGGACTCATTATGAGTAAAAACTTACTTCCCCCAACCAAGCATATGGCGTTTTTCATCATCAGTTAGGAATGTACAGTCATTAAGTTGCGTCCAAATTTCTTGGCGACGTGGCGATAAGGCTAAGATTGCATCTATATCAAAGCCAAGATGTACATCAGGGTACACCTTTTGAAACCAAAAATTCATGTGCTCCACGAAAAAACGGAGCAATGGGATAACTGTATCTTCCCAAAACTGAAGGCGCGCTTCTTTATAATTGTTGAAACTAGCATCTTCTGTTAGCCCTACCAAAATAGGTGATACACCAAAAGCCGTTGCGATCTCCTGCACAGCCGTTTGTTTACCGGCCAAAAAATCCATGTTCTTAGGTGATAAACCTAGTTCTTGCCATTTAAACATACCTTCTAACAATAAAATACGTCCTGCGTTGTCAGGACTACTATAGAGTTGATCAATATCTTGCCGGAGCTGCGTTTTATCCATTTCACTTAAATTATCATCTACAATTAATGCGCCAGAAGGTCTACCGCCATTCTTCAGTAAAGCCATATTGTGTGCACCCACGGCATTATGTTGTTCGACAGCTTGGCGGCAAGAAGACAAAGGGCTTAGCCCAATCCACGGATGATCTGGGTTAAATGTTCTTAAATGTAAAACACATTCTTTATCGTTTTCCAGTGTTGATTGATAGGTTTTCTTTTTATCTGGATTACCATAACTATATGACTTGGGATACCCATTATCATCAAAATCAATGGTTACCAATTCGGGTCCCAGCGCCATTAAACGCGCAGAAGATCCAGTAAGGTGCGTATAAAGGTATGCATTGCCCCACAGCAAAAAATGATGAACCAGGGTATTCATGAACATTTGATAATTCATGTGAGGGTTAGGCGATTTCAAAAGACAAGCTAAAGGATGGTCGCTGATTTCTTTATCATCTTGATAGACCAGCAAAGGAATGCTGCACAAGCTTTTGGCAATTAAAGAAATACAACGATACACAATTACATTATTTACAAATTCAGGATGATGAGAATGGTGTTTTCCTATAGCATGGGATTGCGGACTCATCGCTGTCATATGATGAGGCTGTGTTAAAAACCGTCTAAATATATTTTTCATGTAAACAGGCTATTAGTTTTTATTTATCGTATCGGCTTATTTCTTAAATGCTCGTTATTTCCCATTACCTGGGCTATCTCCGTGTAAAAACTCAAAAATACTGACAGCACCCCACCACTTAAATCAAAATGTTCTAATAAATAAAAATATCAAATAAACAAATACAATTTCATAAAAAATTAGAAATGTACCAATAAAAAAATTGAAAGTGCTAGATGAATTGACAGGCGCAGGGAGGGGGATAGGAGTAGGAGTAGGAGTAGGATTAGAAGGCGGAACCGGCTGACAATTTTTTACTGGAATTTGAAAACTCACCTGATCAGAACATGTAATCAAATCTGATAAATATGCTGTTAACGTGTAATCGGACGTTTGTACTACAGAAAATGCGGGAGTGTTCAAAGAAATAAGAGTACTTACTGCGTTGATACCCACAATATCAGAAATCCCAGCCCTACTAAGCCTATACACAATTTGATTCTGATTCGCAGGTAGATTCGTTCCTATCACCTCAAAATCAACAACCACCGGGTCGCTTATACAAACAGTTATTGGATAAGTGGATATAGAAATTTCGGGCGTAGTGTTATTCGGGACAATATCAGATGAACCGCTGCAATCAGACAGCACATCAGACAATGTATAGAAATATAATTGAGGTCCATCAGAAATCGGAAAACAATACTGCTGACCTGTCGAACGATTTGTAAAAGTCACAATTCGGCTATTATGTGTATTGTGATAGATTAAAAAATTTTCAGGACTACCTTGTGTGGCACCAAAAGCAACAGCCATTTCTATATTGGCAAACAAATCTACTTGAACAAGCCCCAAATGAGCAAGTGCGTGCACCCAATAATAAGTGTGGGCCTTACTTTCACCTGCTTCACCAAGGGGATTATCACTAAAAGCGGGAGATACAGCCGGACAAAGGAAAGGTGGCGTTGGGCTAATCGGATAATCAGAATTATAGTTTGCAGGAATCACCAACTCTGTTTGGTACAATCCCATACTTGCTAGATCAGTAACCGCTTTCTGCGGATTGTATAAAGCACGTACTTCAGCAAATATGTCGGCATAATCCCATATCTTATAATTTCCAGAAAAATTAACTGTACCGCTGTCAGCAACAATACCTTGATTTAAAAAATTCTGTGTCGCCGGTACTAAGTCTGAATCAATGGCAGCCAATTTTTCTTGCATAAGCCCCAAATAGACTGACGCATGCGTAATTGGTAAATATTGAATACCGTAAATAAATACAGGCTGAGCACCAAAAAATGTTGAAAAATCACCCGCAGCACTATACAAATCACATATAATCTGGCGGTTGTAATTGTATCGACTAAACGTGTTATTACTTGTATCTTCGAAGAAAAGATTTTTAGGGAAATTGGTTTGATGAATATCGAACCAATATTCTTGCAGGGTAATTTTTTGGCTTGTATATAGAAAAATACCGAGATCTTTTATCGCCTGATCACCAGTCAAATATCCCCAAAGCAGCACACCAGCTGCAAAATTCATCGCCTCTGGCGTAGACTCTTGATTGCCACCACCAAATCCCCAACCATTGGCATAAAAATGTCCATTGAAAGCATTGAAAAAACGCAAAAAGGGAAACATGGTGTCGCTACGATCCCAGTTGGCGCAATCCTTAATCATCATGTCTACAATCTGCTTGTGACTAAGAACCCAAGCCTGATCTGACGTGCTGCCATACAGCAAAATATAACACATTGCTTGTATGAAATATCCGTAATGGAAATGGTGGTCGTTCAGCTCAATTCCCGCATCGAAATCAGCGGGATAGCCAATCAGTGTATCCCACGTTTCGTCATAATAGAAATACCGAACATTCGTATTATCAGAAGACTCCAGGTCCTGGATATAATCATTATATTCACCAGGTGGTATCGGTGGCGCCACATCGCTTAGCTCATTGGAAGGTGTGAACCACTGTGTAAGCACCGCACGCATATATCCAAGAACCTGAGCCTGCAAGTCTGATTGCCCCGTTATCGCCATTGCCGGCATCATTTGCGCAAAACGCCCAAGCACCTTACCTGTCGCATAGGTCGCCTGCGCGGCATTAATGGCAGCAGGTGGATTTTCTATAGCGGGATTAGCATTAACAAATGAGTCACTGATCAGTCCAAGATAGGAATTCAACTGCGCCATATCGGACGGTGTGAAAACATCGGGGAAAAATGGCACAAAACCTGTGTAATCATAGACTGTTTCAAAAGCTAGCCCCGCCATTATTTGCAAAGACCCACGGGCACTTGTATAAACATAATCACTACCAAGTAATCCGTCACTGCTTTTGAGATATTTATACTGATGGGGTTTCAGTGCAATCAGCGTATCACTAATATAATCCGAAACCGTAACACCGGGTCCGGTATACTTCAAAGACGTTGTTACGTTATAGGTCGTATAAACCTGCGCATCACTTTGGTCATAAAACCAACTTATCGTTGTATCAACAGGGAATGCAAAGGCTGACTGTTCGAATTGCTGAATCGCCTGAAATAAAGGATAATCTGACGATTCTGGATTTGTAAAATCATATAACGCTTTATAAAAAGAAGCGTCTGAAGTGCTGGGGGGAAAAGTTACCGCATCAGACAATACGCCATTAATAATCCCTCCATATTGTCCGAAAAAGAAGTCAATAAGATTTGCCGTATTAGAAGCAGCATTACTACCTAAAATATAATAAGGGATCTCAAATAACGTCAGACCATCTGATTGTTGATTGTTGCTAAAACCGACTTCTGGCCTGGCATAGATAAGATTTCCGATTAATTGATAGGGCAATATGGCGACAGAAAAAAACTGAGGATCTGGACTGTCTGAAAAAGAGAGTGAGAGAGTGTTTCCTAATAGACGATTTTCAACGTCTGTGAACGTATAAGTAAAATAAGAGCCGGGAGGACCGAAAACAGCATAAGTTTGGTTGTCGTTGGGTAATGTAAATACAGCAACACTTTGATTTTGATACCACAACTTTGAATTCTGCACGATCTGTATATTGACGTAATGGTTAAACCCTTGTTGTTCACAGTAAATATACGGACTGCCCTGCGCCAATGTCATGCGTAGATAGTTGCCATCACCAATGGGGTCTGAAGCATTACCTAGAATCGCGGTAACATGCCAATCACCATAGGATTCAACCAAAGACTGGGAGGACTCTAATCCAGGAACAGTAATACGAATATCTGGACTACCAAAGGGAAATGGTACCGTAAACCCTTCCCATAAACCTAAGGGGTCTGATCCATGTAAAGTCATATTTTCCCCAGGAGAACCCGGCGTATACAGTGTTGTTTCATTGAGACCTAATACGTAGGGGACTAATGCACCCGCAGAAACCGTTAGATCGGTATAGGAAGTTGAAAAGCCATCTGAATTCAATAAAATCTGTAGTGGATCAAAAATCATCAAACCCGAATGGTTGACAGATATGTTCGTATTAGTTGTTTCAAAAGGCCATAGAATTGATGCCCATATTTGATGGGTCTTAATCGGTTGGGTGAATCCAGGCGCAACTTTAGGATCAACTTCTACGTATCCAACCACAACCCCATCAGAATTAATCTGTTGACTTGGCCCCAACCGAAATGCCGGTTTGACGGTAGAATAATCAGACAATTTATTAAAATATACTTGCATTATAATTATATTTTAATATTTTTTTAATATTAATGCATCACGAATAACGATCATATCGTTAGTATCTTTTGTGATGATAACAGTTTTTGCATCAAAAATAGATATCACTACCATTATTATGATTCAGGTGCGAAAAAAGTATCAGCGTTTGGTGTTACGTATGATTTTGGTTATCCCAAGTCTTGATAAAAAAAACTGAGCACGACACAATCGCATATACAGAGATGGTAATCAAATTCATATGAACAACAAGACTCTGGCGCATGACAGCACGATAGCTATTTATCAAACAGATGATGGTCTATTGACTGTCGATGTTTGCATAGAAGGTGAAACTGTATGGTTATCCCTTAATCAAATCGCCGAGTTGTTTGGACGAAATAAATCCGTTATTTCAAAACACTTAAAAAATATATTTAGCTCAGAAGAACTAGCTAGAAATTCAGTTGTTGCAAAATTTGCAACAACTGCAGCCGATGGCAAAACATATCAAGTCGAACATTATAACTTGGATATGATCATTTCTGTTGGATATAGGGTTAATTCAAAACGTGGTATTCAGTTCAGACAATGGGCTTCTCGCGTATTAAAAGAATATTTAATCCAAGGCTATACGGTTAATCAAACAACAATTTATCATCTCCAACAAACTGTAAACCTCCTATCAGATACACTTATTAAAGAAAACCTTGTTGATAATACAGGTGGCTATATCCTACAAATCATTCAGGAATATGCCAAAACATGGGATACATTATTACGTTATGACGAAAAACGCTTCGATCTTCCTATCACATCAAAACTACATATAGCTCTATCTTATGAAACAGCTCTCGAAGCTATTCAGAATTTAAAAGAAGATATACAGGGCAAAGGCGAAAATACTACATTTTTTGGACAAGAACGTCATGATGCTTTACAGGCAATACTTGGAAATTTAGAACAAACCTTTGATGGGATACCTGTATATTCTTCTTGTGAAGAACGTGCAGCTCACTTACTATACTTCATTATTAAAGATCATCCCTTTAACGATGGAAACAAACGTATTGCTAGCCTTCTTTTCTTAATCCAACTGAAACAAGATAAGATCAACACACAAAAAATCAATGATGTGGGATTAACGGCTTTGACGTTGCTTATGGCTCAAAGTAGTCCTCAACAGAAAGAGATTACGATTCAATTGATTATGAGTTTATTATTATAAAACAAACTGAGCACGACACAATCGCATATGCAGAGATGATAGTTTAATTGAGATATAGCTAGTCCCATGTAAAACAGTTATGTCAGCCGTTTTCCTGTTTGTCATTCCCGCGAAGGCGGGAATCCATTGACTGATAAACACTTCATGGATCCTCGCTTTCGCGAGGATGACAATTCACACAATGGTTCAGATTCGCAAATTACATAACTATTTTACATGGGACTAGCTATATCAATTCCGCACAGAAGGCGAAACTATTTGGACGAGAGATAAACTGGGCTACTAAGCAGCAGCACCTGTCCCCGAAACCACAGCTGTTGGCGCATTTCCATCACCTGTTGTTTGGTTATCAGAAGTGCCACACCAACCATATTTTTGTAATATTTTATAAACACCAAAGAATGTAGCCAATCCTGCCAAAATAGTTCCACCATAAGCACCAGTTGCGTCATATGCATTTGCATCAGGATTATTATGTACAGCATATGAACCAGCCCCACCTATAGCTGTCACAACTGCACCAGCAAGTGTACCAGATTCAGGGAGACATCGTTTTACTGCATCCCAGCAACTTGTCTCAGGTGCTGCCGCCGGTTGAACAAATTGTGCCGCTGCTGAATCACTTGAAACTGACCCTACTGCGGGGCGGCTAGTAACCCCAGTAGCAGCCGTAGCAAATTGGCATAAGAGTGCCGTTATCATTAACATTTTTCTCCAAAAAGATTAAATTACAACACTATGGTTAATCATCTGATTCAAGTAGGCTAATCCCAAAACTTTTAGAATAAACTTATATTTTAAAAGTTAAAACCAATTATAATTTAATTTTATTAAATATATCTATAAAAATGGTGAGGACGTTTTTGTTAAAATCTTCCATATAAAAAATATATGCTCTTGTTACATATATGCAACACAAACAACCTCTGGAATCAGTTAAAAAAGGATTTTAAAACATTTTGAAAACAGAAATATATTAGTAGTATAGTAAATAGTAGTACGTCTCATATTTTTAAATGTCCAGATTGAGAGAACAATCACATATCGCCGATTTACGCCCGCGCATTTGCGTAATCGGCATTGGGGGTGCCGGGGGAAATGCTGTCAACAACATGATCGAAATGGGGCTTGAAGGTGTTGAATTTATCGTCGGCAACACAGATGCGCAAGCCTTGCAGAATTCTAACGTTGAAATCGCACACCGTATCCAGCTAGGCCCACATATCACTCAAGGGTTGGGCGCCGGTTCAAAACCAGACATTGGTCGCGCCGCGGCAGAAGAGTCCATCGAAGACCTTATTCAGCTTTTCCAAGGCAGCAACATGG
>DAHXKW010000062.1 GCA_027366195.1 Alphaproteobacteria bacterium
CTTTTCGCTTTTCGCACGATCCGGAAAGCCGGGCCAACTTAACAAGTTAGTGACAATGTGTTATTATTTCAGCTTTTATTTACGATTATAACTTGGCTTTAAAATTAAATTCGATCTTATGATCCTTTACCCACTTTTCTAATATATCTCGTCATTCATATTCGTAATTAAAGAATCTTACATGTGTTTGAACTGGTACATTCACAGATATAAACCACTAAAAATATCACAAATATAATCATCAAAATTGCGTCGCAATCTAGCACCACATTGTTGTACCACTATTGTTTCGATATCTGATAAAAAATTTGGCGGAGCGTGTTGTTGTCCATTTATTATTGCTATTCCTGTTGTTAAATGTTGTAAAAATGTTTCTCGAAAGCCACTTGTATTTTGATTATTACTCAAAGCGTCATACAAATATTGTACCAATATATTGAGATTTGTTTCAATTTGTCTTCTTGTAGTAGCAGCATAATACCATCTAATACGCCAATACATTTCAAAACCATTTTCGATTAACCCATGTATATCAAAATTTTGTCCTGTTTCCATGCGATACCATAAATCAATCATTGTTTCTGTGGGGGTTCTTCCTGGATGAACATGCTGCATGAGTGGCAATACCCAGTTTACAAATTTACTGAACAAATGATTTGCGTGACTAGAACCTGTATCAACCCAAAACGAATTTTCATGTGCTAGAATAGTTGGGCTGATGCCTAGGTGAGCATTTGCAGTTAATGTGATCAAAGGTTGCCGAGCTCTAGTTGTTGTACTCACGAGTACTATCCCTCCTTGCCTGTTACCGTGAATAAAATTCCAAGGAATTATTGCACCCGCTTGCATATTCTGAAGATCGTGTAATTGTCCTCGATTGGTAGTATCAATCCAATATGCTACGGATAAACAAGAATTATTTATAGTCATAGTTGACCACCATACGGGTTGTCGTGTTGTATCTATTGCAATATTTCCCGCATTAAGATTGACTGGATACCGAACGCATTCTACCTGCGGTGGTTGCATGCTAGAAATTGTTACTAATGTTGAATAGTCGTTGCCAGCAGCTAAAGAAAAATTAAGCCATAATAGTGTAAACATGTTATTCCTCCCTACGGTCATGTGGTTGCGCCATTATCTGCGCCCATATTCTCTCGGTTTTGTTATGATCATTGTCTAGTCTTTCTAAAAAGTTATTTGCAGCTATGGAAACAAGAGCTGGTCCAGAGACATGTGGATTGTTAGTGGATGATCTCTCTTCTCTTTCAGTTTTAATTTTAACTAGTAATCCGTCTCTTCCTGATTCATCATCAGAATCTTCAGAGGATGAATCCGATGGTTCGTCATCATCAGAAAGTTCAAAAAAATCTGGATGTGTTCTTTTATATTCTTCACATTTTTTCTTGTTCCTTCTATAACCCTTTATAACGTCTCTGCTTTCAGAATCATTTACATGAGAACTGAGCTGCAGTGAAATAAGCAATTTATCAATCATTTTTGGCAAATCGCGATCTCCTCCGGGAAAACTTAAATCTCCTAATTTTTTACGTTCCTGTATCATAAATTTTGCAAAAAAAACAAATTCCTGTGTTTGTTCGTCACCAAATAGTTCAAAACCATTTTGACTTAAGAAATCACTGATTCTTCGACATAGAAAGTTCATTTTTCCTTGATTTAATCCTCTTTCAGGGAAAGAGTATGAGGCAAATATACGACTATATATCGGCAACAGAGCTTCTCCGCGAAGAGATGATGATGAAGAACCACGACCAATAGGATAATTAGACGTTATAAAAACGTTGTACCCTGTTATATCCAATGGACAACTGACAGTATCGTGAAAATAAGGAACATCGATGGTACGCTTAGAAAGATAGTATTTAAAGAAATCGAGATACATTGGATTATCAATATCAACCTCGTCAAGCAAAAGGATAGGATTAAGATATGATTTTTCATCCTCTGCCTCTCTGAAAAACACCTCTATAAACCAACCAATAAATCCGTCAGTTCTTAAAGAATTCTGTCCTTCTACAGCAACTTGTGATAATCTTGCAAAATCTCTCATTAATGTTTTATCAATAAATGGCAATTGAAGACTTTCAGCAATCATTCTGACTGTTCTTGTTTTGCCAGTACCTTGTGGCCCATAAAAATGAAATACATTCATGAGTTCACTACTTTGCTCCTGTGAACTATTCACTATTTTTGTAACAATTTCCCGCACATTTCTCCGCTCTTCCGTACATAATGAAAGCATTCTTTCATCTGTTTCTATACGGGAAAGACATTCTTGCAAATTCATTTTTTTGCGTTCTGTAGGCCATTTAAGTGCATTTGTAAGAGAGGCAAGAACTGAGGGTCTGGTAAATTCATTATCATATGCCCGTATAAAATGAGTGTCGACCACACGCTGCATTTCTAATGGAAGGTTATGTCTTCTTTTTACATATTTTCTCTCAAGTTCAAATATAGGGTTACAATCCCTTAATAAGGTTTTGTATTCATTGATACGTGCTTGTAAGTCTCCTGTTTTCATTTTCACTTGAGCGATAACATGTTGATATTGAGATTCTAATTTACTACGAGCAATGGTTGCCCCAAAAAAAGACAATACTGCCGTCAGATACTTTTCTACTGCATCAAATGGACCCTGATGTGACAGAAATGCAAGTTTAAAATCCGGCATTTTTTGTATTTCCAATATAGCGGCAAATTCTACTTCGATACGTTTAACACGTTCTTCTAAAGGTTTAATTACTCTAACCGCGAGCATGCTTTCTTTATTTCTTTCTAATTGCTCAATAGTTAGCTCCGTTCCAGGCGAAGTCGCATAAATGGCTGTTGTAAAAATATCTTTTTGAAGTGACCCCCTAAAACCCCACAACTGACGAAGAGAGTGTGTCTGATTCAAGGGAAGAGTAAAATTGGATCAAAAGGAGGCAGTCATGTCAGTTAAAAAAGATATTTTTACAACAGCCATTTATGCGACTTCGCCTGGAACGGAGCTAACTATTGAGCAA
>DAHXKW010000072.1 GCA_027366195.1 Alphaproteobacteria bacterium
CATAAACATACATCATAGCCAAGTTGAGATTCTGAGTGTTAACAATCAGAGGACCCCACAGGATATTTTTTGTGTATCGAAACAGCTGTTTGGCGCTATAGCGTATAACGATAGAGTCTAATATGTTTGAATCTTACTAATAACTTGCTCCTGCACGAATTCGAAGGCTGTATCGAAATTCCACTTCATCTCAATCGGCAGCAACATGTCCATGTCTATTCGAAAATCGTTGCTGGTACTTTTGAGCTGCATATTTTCTATGAATGCTTCCTTGGATATGATCAAGCCACCATGCGTACAATATTTATGAAATAGGGCAATAACCTGCTCAATATCAACAAGATTACGATCACAAACGAACCATAAATCAAAGAGGTCCCTGCCCTTCCGCCTTTGATACAAAGCACGCAGTTTCGTAGCCATCAATTCTTCTAAATGATACGTAATGATGGTCCCCTGCCCTTTGAACCATTCAGAATCCACCGTATGATCTATATGCTGCAAGTCAAGTACTGAAAAGTGCTCGGTCGTATTAATTTCTATTTTCAATCTTGCCGAAATATTATCAATTGATAGATACCGATAGACTAATTTTACCCCACGCTCAGTCTGCTTACGCTTTGGCTCGCCTAGCCACGGACTCAAGGCTGTTCTAATGGCATCAATGGTAAGTCCAATGGGTTCTGGCCTTGTTTGGACGAAATCCAAATCCTCACTATACCGAGCGGGAGGCTTTAAATATAATTTGTTTAACGCCGTCCCTCCACGAAAAATAAGATTGTTCTTGATAATGTCGTTATTAAACAACTCAACAAGCGCGCAACTAATTACTAAATCTTGTTCGACCATCGCCAGCGTTTGCCACGGCGCCTTACTTTGCCCCCAGCTTTCGACAAAACCTTCAGGAATCATACGTCACTCTCAATTGTTATATTTTCAATGATCTTCCATTGAGAGCACCGTACTGCATTTTTTGTCTCTATTTCTGAAGCAAGCGGTACATAAATCAATTTCTGACCAGCTAAATATTCCTGTAATTTGTGAATGATTTTTTGCTGAGATATTTCATCCATGGGATCAAGAAATTCCACTATATAGCCTAATCTTTGAAGCCATGCGTTTTCAGGTGTTGTTTTGGCTATTTCTATCAATTTGTTTGGATCAATGGATTCGATTAATTCAGATAAGACAGTAGCAATATGGTTCAGTCCACCACTTCTCCGAGGATACAGCAAAAGATCCAGAGCTGTAAGCTCAGGGGAAGATATTTTTAAATATCCTGAGTGAACAACTATATCCTGGATTGGCAACCCCAACATATCGCGCTTATACACACAATCTATACACACCTGACCAAATACGAGTTGTTTTTTAATCCTCTTATTCGAAACAATTTGAAAAACTTGGGGTTTTTGATGAGAAGCGCCATGATAGAGCGCCGCGGTCAACAATCCCGCATAATAATTGGCATTCCAGTACTGCATGAGAATGGGAACAAGCTCTGCAGCAGGAATACAGCCTATCCGTTGATGTTCTGGTGGTACTATGACGTATAGTCCTTTAGCTGGGCTGATAATTTCTCCTCGCTTTTTTACCCTATACAGCGCCATCATGACAGCCTCTCTAGATAAATGCAGATCATTTACAGCTTGGTCGAGCGTAAAATACTGCTTACCGCTAGCACGTACATGTTTGAGATAATCAGAAAACCTTTTAATGTCCACTAAATAACTGTTTTCGTTATTCTAGAGACATGATGATCTTTATTGCGGGCGAAATCAAGAGCAATATCTTCTATGTTCATAGTAATTTCCGATGCACCCAATGAACTCTGCCACCTGAACAATCAAACTGGTGATATCGCTACTTCTATCCCCAGATTCTGTGGATAAAACTGTGGAAAAGTTTGTAAAGGCATAAGGAACAACGAGTTGAAACATTGACACTTGTTCAATTCATTTTTAGATGTAATGTTTTAGCTCCAAAAAACCCAAAACCACCACATCAATCTAAGCGTAGATTTTTCAGTGAGATTATTTATACAAAAAAACGTATTAATGAAGTTTATTTGTGACCGCTTACAAAATTACCGTTTATTTTATGGTTTTTGATGAAAATTTGCTCGATTAATAGGAATGAGCTTAAAATTGTTTCGAATAAGAGGATTAAAAAACAACTCGTATTTGGTCAGGTGTGTATAGATTGTGTGTATAAGCGCGAT
>DAHXKW010000076.1 GCA_027366195.1 Alphaproteobacteria bacterium
CAGCGGCCGCATGAGGTGTTTAGTAGTAGTTTGTAAAATATTGTTTGACTTTAAAAAGAAACCATGAACAGAATACAGTGACTTGAGTTGGGACTCTCTTAATTTCCACTTTCTGTTGTGGGAACGATGGGGGTCACTTCAGTAATTTTCTGGATCAATTGGCTTGGTTTTTAAAAATTGAGATTGTTCTCGCACCATTTTTGCCAGATCTTTCCCGGGTTCTTGAGGGCTGATTTGTACCCAATATTCCTTACCATGCCGTGACAAATCATCAATTAAAACTGTTGGTACGATATAACGTTCACACCCTAATGCTTTATACAAGTCATAACAAAAAAACTCGTTTTCTGGGCGTTCATCTTGCTTTTTTTCAAGAACCTTAAAATAGAGTCCAGCATAAGAACCAGTCCCAGGTTGCGTATAGTGCGATCCTCCTTTTGGTATAGGGCGTTCTAACATACTGAAAAGATCGCTCTTCTTAAGAATATATGGTCGAGAAGGTGACGTATGATGTGCTGGCATAATCACATCAATAGAATCTGCAGTATCTGTGAACCGATAAACCCGGTCACTACAGATCAGCAAAAGAAGATAAAACATTTTCTTCCCTCTTAAATCCACTCTGAACTCCCTCAGTGTGTACGATTCTTTCACTTGTTGAATGCGTAAAAAATACTGATTTTTCTACTGAGATATCAGTCAACCCTCTTTGAAATCAAATAATAAGGACTCTATTTATGAACTATTCGGCTTTTTCATAATTATCTTCTAGCACGTGTAATAGTCTAAAAATCTTCGAGAATCGTAGTATTCTTATCTCGTAACGACATTAATCTAGCCAATAAACACCCCCTATTTTCGGGGGTATTCATGATGGTGATTTTATGTCAAGAATTGCATAGTGAGGCGAAGGGTGACCAGATTAAAGTTTACAGGCAAATTGTTTGTAGAATTTTTAATTGCTTTAACGTTGTCAAAGCATACCGAAAGGCGTACCTTGATGACGAGATAAGTGGAGTATCACTCAACAAGTGAGGTCAGAATGGATGTTCTGCAAAATACCCTAGTGCAAATTCACAATGGGCAAACTCATATTGGGGAGTACCTGAGTTTTATTTTTCAAAACCTGCCCGTTAGTATTTTTTGGAAAGATTTAAATTCTGTTTATATGGGTTGTAATCAGCACATGGTGGAATTGTTTAATCGGACAGATTCCGATGAAATAACAAATAAGACAGATTTTGATTTTTGCTGGAACGAAAAAGATGCAGAATTTTACGTAACATGTGACCAAGAAATACGGACAAACAATCAACCTAAATTCAATATTGTTGAAAAAGTTCAGCATGTTGATGGGACATATACAGTCATGTCTACGACGAAAATACCTGTCTACGATGTTGAAAAAAGCTTTGTAGGTGTTGCAGGTTTTTCTATACCAATCAGTACAGGGCTAGCAAATACAGCGCATTATCACCTTATAAATATGACGCATACTTTTGCTAAGGAAAATAATTATTACATGCTTGTCAACACGCAAATAATACATCTAACAGCAAGGCAAGCAGAGTGTTTGACACATTTGTCCATGGGTAAAACAGTTAAACAAATCGCGAATATGCTGGGGTGTGCAAATTCTACGATCGAAGATCATATTGGCTGTTTGAAAAGAAAGCTGAGTGTTTATTCTACAGATGCCCTCATTAATTGTTTTTGGGAGAATCCTATCAAATGGTTTTAATCATGGAGGATAGCATGTTATCACAAGATACAGCATTAGGCGTGCTTGAACAGATTCATCAAGGTCAGATGCACATGGGAGAACATCTTTCCTTGAGCTTTCAACGATTACCGATTGGCGTTTTTTGGCAAAGCAAGTTTCCCATCATCATGCAAGGCTGTAATCAGGTTGATGCTGATTTGTTATCTCTGACTTATCCTGAACAAATTATAAATAGGAGTATGTTTGAAATATGTCCTAAAGAATCAGATGCTCTTGCCGCGATACGTGATCATGAGAATGTCATTGCTACAGGCAAGCCACGATTTAACGATATCAGAACATATCATCACAAAAATGGGAATTGTTCTTTGCTGTGTATTACAAGGATTCCTATGTATGATCCAGATGACAATATAGTTGGTGTAGCAGGATTTTTCCATGATATTTCTTTCGTGCGTCAATTATCTCAGATGACAGCTCAAACTATGGTGAATCTTCCACGTACTTTCCCAAAAACAAAATACTATTATATAACTGTAGAAAAAGAAACCGTGCGTCTAAGTGCAAGACAAGCGGAGTGTTTAACGTATTTGGCTACTGGAAAAACGGTTAAGGAAATTGCAAATCTATTAGGATGTGCGCGATCTACAGTAGAAGATCATTTGACAAGTCTCAAATCAAAATTGGGAATGTCTACAACTTCTGCCTTAATTAATTGTTTTTGGTGCAACCCAATAAGGTGGTTTTGATGATGCAACAAGATATGACTATTAATCTTTTGAAACAAATTCACAATGGAAAAACACATTTAGGTGAGTATTTAGGCGCACTTTTCCATGATTTGCCAATTGGTGTATTTTGGAAAAATAGAGATTCTGCGCTTCAGGGCTGTAACCAGCGTGTAGCTGAAGCATTTGATGTGCTAGAACCAGGAGAACTACTTGGTAAAAATGATTTCGAAATTTGTTGGAACGAATCAGATGCAAAATTTTTTATTGAAACTGATCAAGAAGTACAGAGAAATAATCAGCCAAAATTTAATATTATTGAACAAATTCATCACGCTAATGGACGTTCTTCTACCATCTGTACAACAAAATTTCCGGTTTATGATGCTCTGAAAAATATTATTGGTACAACAGGTTTTTGGATACCGATCGACATAAATTTAACCAATTTAATGCACTCCTATCTTAGAAATATTGCACATGTTTTTAGAAAAGAAAATAATTATTACATGATTATAGATACTCAAATAGTACATCTAACGGCAAGGCAGGCAGAATGTTTGGTTCATCTGTCTATGGGGAAAACCATCAAACAAATTGCGAATATGCTTGATTGTGCAAATTCTACCATAGAAGATCATATATTTCGTCTCAAACAGAAATTAGGTGTTTATACAACACCATCTTTAATTGATTGCTTTTGGCAAAATCCAATAAGGTGGTTTTAATGATGCAACAAAACGTACCTCTCGGAATTTTAGAGCAAATTCATGATGGACAGACGCATATAGGCGAATATCTCAGTCTAATCTTTCAAAATAGAGATGTGTTCGTGTGGTGGAAAGATATTAATTCTATTTGGCAAGGAGCCAATCAATTGATGGCGGATTTTTGGAAAATATCTTATCCAGAAGATATGATTGGTCTAACTGATTTTGATTTTGCATATCGGGAATCAGATGCCGAAATTTATAGACTTAATGATCAAAATATAATTCAGAGTAATGAGGCGAAACTAAAATTTGATTTAATTGAACCAAAGCATTGCAAAGATGGAGAAATTGTTTTAGCAAATGTCACTAAAATGCCAGTTTACAAGAATGGACAAATAATAGGTACAGTTGGCTTCGAATCGATTGTACCATCAAAAAATACAGATTATTGTTTGGTAATTAATCATTTAAAGGAAATAGCACCAACATTTCAAAAAGAAAAACGTTATTTTATTATTCTCGATGAGAAAACAGAATCTTTAACATCTAAACAAGCAAGTTGTTTAACGTATTTATCTATGGGGAAAACAGTCAAGCAAATAGCTAACCTTCTTGATTGCTCCACCTATAACATTGAAGATTATATCATTCGACTCAAACAAAAACTTGGCGTATACACAACCGCAGCTCTTATCGACTGTTTTTGGAATAATCCAATAAGGTGGTTTTAATATGATGCACACAAATTCGATCATTGGTACTTTAAACCAGATCCACAACGGAGAAACACATATTGGAGAATATTTGAGCCTAATATTCAGGGGAAGCAATTTTTTGGTTTGGTGGAAGGATAAGAATTCTATTTGGCAAGGCGCAAATCAACTCGTTGCTGATTTTTTAGATCAATCTTACCCAGAAGAATTAATTGGTAAAAATGACTTTGACCTGTCTTCTGAAGATTCCGCCGAACTTTATATAGCCAATGATCAAGACGTTATAAACACTGGCCAACCTAAATTTAACATTATCGAATCACATGAACATACGGCCAGTGAAAGATTTTTGTTGCATGTTACAAAAATGCCAGTCTACAAGAATGACGGTATTGTTGGTACCGTTGGATTTGGTACTGTACAACCATATCTTGCTTGTTGTTCCAAGAATAATTACATGAGAGATTTACAGCGAATATTTCAATCCAGAAACAATTATTTCCTAGTGGCTAACAACAAAACTTTTCGGTTAACAGCAAAGCAAGCAGCATGTTTAACCTATTTATCTATAGGAAAAACACCAGGGCAAATTGCTGATACTTTGGATTGTTCTGTGATTGTGGTGAATGAACATATAGACTACCTAAAGAAAAAATTGAAAGTACCGTCCATTACCAAACTCATTGAGAGTTTTTGGCAAAATCCGATTAGGTGGTTCTAATGAGGCAGCAGGGTGTGGCCATGAGTATTCTTAATCAGATTCACGGAGGGAATATTCATATTGGTGAATATCTTAGTGCTATTTTTGACAATACTGATATTACTGTATGGTGGAAAGACAAAAATTCTGTTTGGCAAGGAGCTAATCATACGCTTATACGTTTGTTAGGGTTAAAACACTCAGAAGAAGTGATTGGCAAGAATGATTTTGATTTATGTTCAGAAGAAGCTGCACAAGTTCATATGACAAATGATCATGATGTAACAACAAACGGGGTTCCCAAAATTAATATTATTGAACCAGAAGGACGTAAGGGAGGTGAAAAGTTTTTAATAAATGTTACCAAAATACCTGTCTATGATCATGGGGATGTAGTGGGTACAGTCGGATTTGGATCGATTCTACAACATAAATTTGATTACTATCGAGCAAATAATTATCTTAAAAATTTTTATCAAACATCCTACCCTGGGAAACATTTTTTCATTATCACGGACAACAAGACAGTTCGCTTGAGAGAACGTCAAGCTGAAGTTTTAACACATTTATCCATGGGAAAAACAGTTAAACAAATAGCGAGTCTTCTTGACTGTTCTACTTACAACATTGAGGATCATATTGATCGGCTTAAAGATAAGCTAGGCGTATATACAACTGCCGCTCTTATCGACTGTTTTTGGAATAACCCAATCCGATGGTTTGAATAAGGGAGGAAGATATGTTGCAACAAAATGCATCTTTCGAAATTTTACAGCAAATCCATAATGGCGAAACACACATGGGAGAATATCTCAGTCTGCTTTTTAAAGATATGCCTATAGCTGTCTGTTGGAAAGATCTGAACTCTGTGCATTTGGGATGTAACCAGGTGGATGCTGACATGTGTGGTTTATCCCATGTTGATGAGATGATTGGCAAAACGGATTTTGATGTCTGCCGGAAAGAAGAAGATGCTATAGCCGTACGTACCGATGATCAAATGGTTATTAGTACAGGTATTCCTCGTTTTAACGATATCAGAACTTACCATCATCGGGACGGGCAGTGTTCTTTAATGTCTGTAACAAAACTGCCTACGTATAATCGCAATAAGGAAATCACGGGTGTCACTGGATTTTTTAGTATCACACCACTTTCAAAACGATCTACCAAGATAGGCTATTTACGTATTGCTGACTTTTGTAGAAATGATTTAAAGCAATGTTTTCAAAATGGATGCAATTATTTTATAGTTGTGAATTCCCAAACTATAAATCTTACTGCAAGACAGGCTGAGTGTTTGACTTGCCTTGCTATGAGAAAAACCATCAAACAAGTTGCAAGTACTCTCGATTGTTCAACCACAACAGTAGAAGATCACATTGATAGATTAAAATCTAAGCTCGGTGTATGTACAACCTCTGGGCTAATTGATCGTTTTTGGTCCAACCCAATCCGGTGGTTTTAATGATGGAGAATCATATGCTTCAACAAGATACGGCTTTCGGAACTTTAGAGCAAATTCATGATGGACAAACCCATATTGGTGAATATTTGAGCCTGCTTTTCAAAGATTTACCTGTGGCTATCGGTTGGAAAGATTGTCGTGGAATTACCCTCGGTTGTAACAAATTTCAAGCGAACATAAGTGGTTTTTCTCAAGACGAACTTGTTGGAAAACATGATTTGGAATGGCGCATACCTGAATCAGAAGCATTGGTATACAATGCTGATGATCAAAATATATTCTCATGTGCAAAACCAAGATTCAATGACGTAAGGACTTCACATTATTCCAAAGGATCAGATGTTTCTATGAATGTTACAAAATTTCCTACTTACGATTCAAAGAAAATAGTTAACGGTGTTGTTTGGTTAGCTTCTGCAACACCTTTAACACGGGTTGCCACCACAATTAATGTTTCAGATATGCTGCGTTATCATGCACAGGACATTTCTCTGCATTTTCAAAATGAAAGAAATTATTACATCGTCGTTGATCATCAAACAATACGTTTAACTCGCAAACAAGCCGCTTGCTTAACCTACCTTTCTGTTGGTAAAACAATTAAGCAGATTGCAAGCTTGCTTAATTGCGCAACCTCCACTGTAGAAGATCATATTGATCGACTCAAACAAAAACTTGGCGTATATACAACTCCAGCTCTTATCGATTGTTTTTGGGACAACCCTATTAAGTGGTTCTGATCCAAACACCCCCGTTTTTCCTGGGTATTATCTAATTTTATTTTCAAACAATAATTGTGATGGAATAAAAATCTTCTTCTTAATTAAGATGATCAGGTTTATTCCTCTTTAAATTGATTGGCTTCAATTCTATGAGCCCCTTTTAAAGATTGAAATAAAAAAGGAGAAATTATGTTACTCGCATTGTTATGTAATATTTATGGCACAAGCCCTCTTGTCCCCAAAAACAGCGGGAATGGGGATGGGTTGCTGCCACAACAAATTCAATTAGAAGTTCACGATGCCTTGACAAAGGATCATGGACGAATCGTTTGGACACCTGATCCGCATATTTGCAGTACACCAGAAAATCAAAGATATTCTTGGGAAATTCTGGTTATGGTTATGATGAGCACAACAGGGGGAATGCCAATTCGACAAGAACTATCTGTTAAATCAGGGCGTGAATACCCTGCGATACTACCCAAAAATCCCGTTGTTGAATGGGTAGCAGACGGGGCGCAGCATAAATCTTATGCGTATTGTCATCTTCTCGTAAATTTACAAACTGGTCCTGTACAAATTACAGGACATACCCCTGTTAAACTAACTGAAGCAATACGCCCTATTCCACACATGGAAAAAAGGCGTATCATTCTTCCCACTGATATCAGTGAAAGAGATTTCAATAGTCGATTAACTTTTGGTGGACATAGTGAGGTGTTTTTAAGGTGTCAAATTGAACGTTTTTTCACATTCACACATCCAAAAGAACCAGAAGTGCAATACTCAGAGGGTACTTCAGATGATACTGTACCCGTCAGGATTGAGTACGATAGTCAACGAGGATATGAACAAAAAAACAGTAGAATTTATCCCTATATTAGGGTTTTGTGGCAAGAATCTCGAAACGAAACAAGAACGATACGCTCTTTACTTTTTGACAGAGGATATCAAGTCCAAGAAGAAGATTCTTTTAGACGGGGTGTTCATTGTTATCAAAAGCTTAAACAAAGTTATGTTGATTTATCGGACATCGGTGGCCCTACGCATCAAATAATAGGAAAACCTAGAGTACAAAACGAAATAAAAGATGTTTACGTAAAAAGCAAACAAAACCCTTTAGATCCCAAACAAACATTTACAGGATATATTTCTCAAGAACCAAATTCATACCCACAAATCGTTGAAGGAGAAAGACGAACTGATCCCGGATGGCTTCGACGTTTTCTTGTTGTAAGAAACACTTGGGAAGCCATACATATAGGTGACAATACTGAAACAATTATGTGGCAAGATGCAAGTACAGGAGAAAAAGAATGGTAATAAAATCTAGAAAATTTTTAGTACATCATGTATTGGCAAGTACTATATTAGTCATTTTTACATTGGACAATCTTTATGCTGCTGAAAAACCTTATGTTGACAATAAATATATTGAAACATTCCAAGTAGGAAGTTCGGCACTAGCCCCCTCAAATTCTTTTGGTGAATTGGAGCGTAAAGAAGCAGAAAAAAGGTTAGAAGATTCTCAAGCTGCTTTAAGAGAACAACTGCGTCATAAGAGAGAACAACACCAAAAAGAATTAGAGGCGCTTACACGTGATTACCAAGGTGACATAGAAAGATGCAGATTAGAAACCGCAAAGGTTGAAGATCTCGTACAAAAGGAAAAAAAGCAACAAGAGAAAGAACAAAGAAAAAAAGAAAGAGAAAGGTCTAAGCGTCAAACCAGAATCTGTTTGACTATTGGGCTTACTTGGATGGCTCTGAAAATTCACGATTTTTTCACAACTAAACCAAATTATTGATTAGAAGAAGGAGAAAAATTATGCTTAAGTACGTTAATCTCATAACAATACCAGTTGCTATTTTCTTGATGACCAACTGTGGAATAGCTTGCGCTGTAGACAATATGCCCCCAGTCGGTATGATTGAAGCCTTGGAAGCAACTTTGCAATATCAAAAATTACAAATTGAGATGCAAAGATTAGAACGACAAAGCGAATTAGAACAAATTACACATGAGCAAAAAAAAAGACAAATTGCTGAAGAAGCACAACAACGGTTAGAACATCAACAAAGCATGTTCCAATTGGAACAAAGAGAGAAAGAACAACAATTAAAACAACAAAAAGAGACACACAACTTAGATTTACAAATGCGATTTGAAAAGTTATATCACGAACTGCACAATCAGATACGATTAATTATTGAGCAAAGAATTCTAGCCTCTGCTCAGTTAAAAAAATATTAT
>DAHXKW010000086.1 GCA_027366195.1 Alphaproteobacteria bacterium
ATGAAGTATACGATATTTCAAGCATTGAATGTACGAAGAACGATATTAATCCCGCGCCTTTTTTTGCTTTATACAACCCACCTGATCAAAAAAGTTTATATTGGATAGCAAGAAGGGACAGCGCACAATTACGCGGTTTACCCGGCAGTGATGTGTTTTTATCTTTTGTGACTGAAGATTTTGAACCTGTCCCAGAAGACCAATTAATAGTTTACGCCAATCTTTTAGCAACAAATAGAGATCTAGCTGAAAATATTAACAAGGGTACACTTTTTTTTAGTGAACACGCACAATCATTTGATAAAATAGTTTGTTTAGCAAAACCTCGATCTGTTCCCTATCAATACGAAAATGGAAAACATCTCTGGCAATTGATTGCACAACTGTCTTTGAATCATATGAGTTTTTCAGATCCGCAACATTCATTAACAGCACTAAAAGCAATTTTAAATTTACACGAACGTGACACTGTTAATACCGATGCAACCGATTGTATTGAAAAAATTGAAGTCAATAAAACCGTCAAACGCTTTGGGCAAGAGAGTTGGCGTGGATTTGTTAGGGGTGTTGAGGTTGTTTTATACATGAAAAATTTCAATGAAGAATCTTGTTTATTATTTCTAATGTCTATGATCCTTCATTCTTTTTTTTCACATCAGGTGGGGATAAATTCTTTTGTCAGTTTAAAAATTATAGACAGTGAATCAAAAGAAGAGGTTATGGTTTGGAACCCAAAACCAGGTGCCCAGCAATTACTTTAAGAACCTATTTTCATGAAGACAGATTCTAAGTACGCAAAGGATCCAAACTAACATCTTTGAGCGTCGTATATCGCCCAAAGCTAAAACGAAAACAGTCGTAATTATCTATATCAACCTTCATAGATGATAGAACATGAGAAGGTTTACCGGTTGAACAGGCAGATCCCCCAGAAAATAAATAATACTGGCTAAATAATGTGTGTAAATCCACATTTTCTTTCTTAGGAATAGCCACATTTAAAATGTAAGGCCAATCATCTATTCCATTTTTATGTACTCCAGGAAACATTTTTTTAAGATTTTTCCATAATGTATCTCGAACTTTGCAGACATGCTCATAATCGGCCTGCATTCTTTCATAAGCAAGCTGCACGGCCTTCCCAAAACCAACACAGAGTACAGTTGGCGTGGTTCCGGGCCTAATACCGTGTTGCGGAACTCCGCCATACATAAGCGGCTTCTTTTGAATAATTTGTAGTGCTTTTTTTGATAACAGCAAAGCACCAACACCTTGGGGACCATAGATTTTATGTCCTGCAATAGTAAGCATATCGATATTCATAGCTTTCATGTCGATCGGTAGTTTTCCGAAAGCCGATGTAGCATCCACATGAAATAAAACACCATGTTTTTTACACAATTTTCCGATCTCTGCAACAGGCTGTCTTGTACCTGTCTCATTATTCACAAACATGATAGAAACTAACCGAGGCTTATCTTTAATATGCTTTTCAAGCTCTTTCATATTTATGAGTCCGTTTTCATCAACACCAATACATACAAGATTATCCTGGGGGGCATGTTGGCAAGGAAGAAGTACACTCTTGTGTTCTGTTGTACATGTTACCAACTTCCCTGTACAAGTTGGACATAAAATGGCGATATTATTCGCTTCCGTAGCACCACTTGTCCAAATAACGTACTCTTCATTCAGATGTTTTTTCAAAACATCTTCGGCTTCAAGTATAAGAGATAGTGCTTTTACCCCACTTTTATGAGAGGCTCGCGGATTTCCTAATTTTTGCGCATATACATCATCCATTGCCTGTACAACAAGGGGGTCACAAAAACTGGTTGCTGCAGAATCCAAATAGATCAATCCATGCTCTTCTTGAAATCCATCCACCACAATACTCACCAAATATTAATAATTATATATTTTTTAATTATTATTATATATTTATATTTGATTAAAGTCAAATGTTTTCAATGGGAAAGGTTCCAATAAAACAAAAAAATACTATAAAATCTATTAGTAGAAAAAAAATACTACACCCCTTGCCGCTGACCATACCCACTTCACATCCAACGTTTTTAATAGAAAAGCAGGTCAATGATTTTTGCACCCCATTTTTTGACGCACACGGTTTTAATTATTTTCAATATGCGCGGATGTATAGTGATGGTTCTATAAGCGTCTTATTCAATAATGCTAATCTTTTCCGTCATCTTGTTGATCTAGATTATCCTTCCTTTTCATCCTTTAAAGAAGAAGAGCATCAAAGGAAACAAGCGTACTGGTTCCTCTGGGATGAAGAGCTCCCGTGGTTACCTGTGAAAATGGCCAGAGATTGCCACAATTTACACCACGGTTTAACGTTACTTCGACGCAGTAAAAATTATTATGATATGATTGCTGTAGCACTATCTAATGCTAAAATCAACGCAGCTTCTTATTACTTGAATAAATTTCAAGCGATTGAATACTTTATACAATCCTTTGAAAAAAACAATACACATCTTTTACATGCTGTTAACTCTTGCCCAATCCAATGTCCGGAGCATAATCGAGATAGAAATTTGTATAGAATCCTGAATCCAACAAAACGTATCAAAGTACTGGACAACGCCTACATTACAGCGCAAGAACTGTCTTGTCTGCGTTTATTACTTTCAGGATTAACATATAAAGAAATCGGACAAATGTTAGAGCTATCACCACGTTCAGTTGAAACATATATTGCACGTGCAAAACTGAGAACAGGAAAAACAACGAAGTCCGCCTTACGAGATATGTTATCGACCTGTCCGTAAAAAAAACGGACAGTATTTATCAAAAATAACCCGCATAATCTTCCTAGCTCTAACGTATTAGGAAAACAATGCTACTTATAACAAATCTAATAGCCACAGATGCACCGCCTGTTCAGCTCTTACAAGATTATTGTAACGTTTACGAAAAACGTGATTTAAAAAAAATGAAAAAATTGTTTGCCAAAAAAACATTCAGTTTAGGAACAGGGCGGGATGAAATTTTAAATGGTTGGAGTGCTATGGAAGCTCAACTTAAAAGAGATTGGACACAATCTAAAACAGGTCGCATTGAGCTTCATAAGCCAATTATAACAGCTAATAACTGGGCATCTTGTACAGGAACTGCCCACATAACTTTATGTAATGGTGAAAAAATCGTTTGGCCGAATTTACGTATGTCTATCGTTGTTACCAAAGAAAATAGTAAGTGGAAAATTGCTCACACACATGCTTCTGTTCCTGCAATAGATCAACCAGAAGGCCGGTCATTTCCAAGTTTAAACAGGTAATCATCCCTGTAGCCTTAACCTCTCTCATGCATTAAACTTCTTTCGAAACGGATTAGAAAATGAAAGAAACATATTATTTTGGCTGATTTTGGGTATAGCGCTCCGCTGATCTGGGGCCCGCCCGATCGGCCACGCCGGAAGCTCCCGTCCCGCCTCCTCCACTACATAGCTTCGCCGTTAAGCTTTGAATAACTGAATCGTCACCAAAACCTAAAACCTTGCACAACGGGATTCCACCCCATCGCCAAGTCGTTTATTATAAAAATGCGCGCGCATCTTCACAGTAAACAAAGCGAAATCTGTTCATGGGCATGAACAGATCGATTCACATCAACTA
>DAHXKW010000096.1 GCA_027366195.1 Alphaproteobacteria bacterium
ATGATAAAATCTTCTAGAGGCATCGGGTTTTGTTTGTGTTTTCTTCAAATTCATCTAAACAAAATTTTGATGTTCTCTCAAATGTTTTCTGCCTTTAAAAAAAACTTGCACACTGCGTTAGATACTTTTAATTTAATACTGAGCTAGCATATCACAGGTATGATCAAAAACACGACCCTTAAGCGCCGCGCCTATCGTTATATAAATCCCTGCTATTAAAATTCCTAGTCTAAAATCATAATGCAACAACGCCTATAATACAATTTGTACTTCTATCCCGGGATTTTGGGGGACTATAGTTAAAGATCCTTTGTGAAACTCAATAATTTTTTTACATAAAGCCAAACCAATTCCTGATCCGGAAAATTTGCCCTTATCGTTAAGGCGTGTAAAAAGTGCAAAAGCCTTACGCACAAGATGCTCTGGAATACCAATTCCAAAATCTCGAATACTAAACAAGTGTCGACCATTTTGCATACGATGATTAATGTGAATAACCGGAGTATCTGTTGCGAACTTCAAAGCATTATCAATGACATTTTGAAACACCTGAATGAGCTGGGCTTTGTTCCCTTTGATGTGAATTGGTGCATGAGGGTCCCATTTGATCACCGCTTTCTTTTCATACGTTTTTGTTTCTAAATAAATTAAAGCTATATCGATAATATCGTTCATATTCAATACTTTTTGTTCCGCCAGATTTTCTTCGCAGCTAGCATAAGCCAAAATGCCTTCAATCAGATTCTTCAAATTATTACAACTGTTCACAATAAACTCGGCATATAACTCTTGCCTTTCGGGTCTGCGGAGCAACAACTGTACATAACTGCCTATGGAACGCAAAGGTTCTTTTAAGTCGTGTGCACATAAGTGGGCGAACTGTTTAAGTAAGATGTTATTTTCTTCAAGTGATTGAAGGTGCTGAAGCGTGCATGTTTGAGATGTTTCTAAGATTCCCGTCAATAAAAATTTATTACCTAAAGGTGAAATATGCCAATTCATCAACACATTAGGGGCATAACTCACAGCAGATTGAAAGCTAAAAAGTTTTTGCTCGAAAGATTGTTCCAATTTAATCATACTGGGCTGAGGAATAAAAGTTCGCAGGCTGACGCACGTACGTTGAAGCACATCATGCCAGGATCTATTTACCGCATGAATCAAGAAAGATTGATCGATAATTGCAGAAGGATATGGCAGAGAAGCAAGAAAACCCATATCTTCGGCTTCTTCCAGCATAAGGCCGTAGATCTTTTTACCGGAAGAATCATGGGCGATCAAATTGTTCACAATTTTTTTAGGTGATTGGTGATTCCCCATTTTCACAACCGAATAGCATGTATTTAGTTGTTCTAGAGGTAAACCTATCTGACGTCTAATATTTTGGATATCATGATCGTCTTTCCAAAAAATACAATGATTTAGCCCGAATAAATTTAATAAGTAGTGCGGAATATCGTCGTACTTAAAAACTTGTTGATGCAGTCCATAAATTTCAAGAAATAAACTTTGTTCATTCATTCGTGCATTATCAAAGGCTTGCTGAAAACGGATGGTGGCAAAAATATCATCAGCAACTTCAGGCTTGGGGTCGAAGAAAAACAAAAGTGACGTCCCATTTTTCAAAGGGACATCTAAGATTTTAAATAGTTTATCTCTATATAAAAAATCAAGATATTGCGGGCCATATTGACCATTAATTGGCACAGCCTGTGAAAACAAAAGTATGTTTTGACCAAAAGACCAAATACTTTCTTTACCGTGATAACTGAAGCCACACAATTTTGCATTTTGAAATGTTGTTTGAACAAGATATAGCAAACTCTCTAACAAAGGAACCGAAGGTTCTGGCTGTTTCAGAGACTGTAGCACAACACAAAATATGCAGTATGTTCAACGCTATTGCAGTCTAGCACTATTACCATTGATTTGGAAATGATATACTACCCTGTAAGTTCCCGTAGCTCAGCAGGATAGAGCGTAGGATTCCTAATCCTGAGGCCGTGCGTTCGAATCGCGCCGGGAACGCCAATTACTCAGGCGTTAACACGAAAAATGGGAAACATCTTTGTTCACCTTGGCCGTCAGTACCTGTTTGTTCTGCTAAACTTGAAATGATTATTTTCTTTAGTCTTGTAACAGCTTTATTATCTTTACCAAGCTGAGGGTAGCAAGCAAATAAAACATGATTGAATGAATCATTGCCTAAGTCTATAACTTGAGCGTTCCCGCCAGTTTCAGTTGAAGCATAAACAGAAAACCCACCCAATAAATCTCTATCTTTTATTGATTCTTCAAAAACATCCCTAGTACAACAGGGGTATGGAATGAATAGTACATGAGATACAGTCATAAATTTCTTAACTAATTCCAAGGAAACATTTGGAGCACATATAGTAACATCAAACCTACCGCTAACTCTCTCAATACCATTCACATCTTCTATAGGACGGACATTGGACTCAGAAATAGCAAAATAGCTTTCTTTGATACCTCCCTCAGGCGTGCTATTTATAACCAACACATTCAAACTATAGCTAGCAAATAAAATCTTTAAAATACAAGAAAACATATAAATATAAAATCTAGAAATTTCTTTCAGGCTATCATACCTTCACAACCAAACCAAGTTCTTTGAGTTGCTTGGCGTCAACTGGTGCGGGGGCCCCCATCATTAAATCTTGCGCTTGTTGGTTGAAAGGGAAAGCGATTACTTCCCGGATACTTTCTTCTTGGCACAGCAACATGACCATACGATCAATACCAGGAGCAAATCCACCATGCGGTGGTGCGCCAAACTTTAATGCATTAATCATGCCGCCAAACCGCGCATCAACCGTTTCTTGACTATACCCTGCAATTTCAAAAGCGCGATACATAATTTCAGGGATATGGTTACGAATTGCTCCCGATGACAATTCTATACCATTACAAACAATATCATACTGATACGCTTTAATGGTCAAAGGATCTTGCGTGTTTAAAGCTTCAAGACCACCTTGTGGCATAGAGAAAGGGTTGTGTGAAAAGTCGATTTTACCCGTCAGCTCATCACGCTCATACATCGGAAAATCGACAACCCAACAAAATTTAAATACACCCTTTTCAATCAAGTCCAATTTCTTAGCAATCACTGTGCGCGCTAGGCCTGCATATTTACAAGCTTTTTCATAAATATCACACACAAAAAATACCGCACCATTTTTACCACATAACTCCTGCAACGTATCGCCCTTCAAAAATTTAGCAATAGGACCTTTTGCAGCGCCATCTTCATACGCCACATAACCAAGTCCTTTCATCCCCTCTGTCTGAGCCCACATATTAAGATCATCGAAAAACTTACGCGGTTGTCCTGCCACATCGTGAACGGGAATTCCCTTAACAATCGCCCCCTTTTCTATTGCGGTAGCAAAAACAGAAAATTCTGAACCTTTGAACACATGCGTAACATCATGAAGCCTTAGAGGATTGCGCAAATCAGGTTTATCAGAACCGTATAAATCCATTGCATCGTGATAAGTAATTCTAGGGAAAGGAAAAGGCACGGCGGCTCCATTACCAAATTCTTCAAACACTTCCTTAAGCACAGGCTCCATTGTTTGAAACACATCTTCCTGTTCAACAAAAGACATTTCCAGATCAAGCTGATAGAATTCGCCTGGCGAACGGTCGGCCCTAGCATCTTCATCACGAAAACAAGGTGCAATCTGGAAGTACCGATCAAAACCTGCCACCATATAAAGCTGTTTAAATTGTTGCGGCGCTTGCGGTAGCGCATAAAAACATCCGGGGTGGTGACGTGAAGGCACCAAATAATCACGCGCCCCTTCAGGGGAAGAAGCTGTTAAGATGGGCGTTTGTAATTCTAAGAATCCTTTTGCCACCATTTTTGACCGCAAAGATTGGATAATTTTTGATCTTAAAATAATATTGCTATGAAGTTTTTCTCTTCTTAAATCTAAGTATCGATATTTAAGCCGCACATCTTCTGCATAAGGAACATCTGAATGAACAGGCAAAGGTAAATCAACACCACTATAAAGGATGCTTATCTTATCAACAACGACTTCCACCATGCCTGTTTCCATTTTATTATTCTCAGCACCAGCAATACGTTTTACAACTTTACCTATAATCGTAATAATTGATTCACTACGGAGTTTGTCGGCTATATTAAAAGCTTCTGATCCTGGATTAAAAACACATTGTGTCATTCCATAATGATCGCGCAAATCAATAAACAAAAGTCCACCGTGGTCGCGCTTGCGGTGAACCCACCCACTTAAAATAACGGTTTGATCAACATTTTCAAGGCGCAAATCTCCACAGTTGTGAGAACGATACTGAGACATATAGGCAAAAGTTATCTATCAATAATAGAGTATATAACGATTATCAATGCGCAGACCATGCTATACAGCCACTTATGACTCAGAGTAAATTAACTAGATATTAACTTTACAACACTATATATTCACATCATTAACATTCATATAAATTAGAGTATGATCGGATTACTTGGATTATTTTGTTTTGCAGAAGATTATTTACAAGTCATTTTAGATGATTCTGGAGACCAGATATTCGCGTCAAAAAACTTGGAAGCTGCACCTGGCTTAAGTGTTGAAGATATATACGATAGCACTATAAGTATTAAAAAAGATGGTCGTGAAATTATCTCTGGACAATTCGAACCCGCATTAAAAAGATTAGGCGTTCGTGGTAAGCAAAAACTATTAGAAGTACCTCCAATGCCTCAATTCCCTATAACAGAGCAAGGTGGTCAAGCTAAAAGGTTGTGGTTAGAACTGCAAGAAATAAAGCTTGAAAAACCTGCGTATCGTGGATTTAAAAGGTTTTTAATGGAACTCCACCGTTCAAATTTAGACAAAGCAGACTTTAATGGAATATTAAGTGCAAGAGGAGATAGCAGTCCAAGTCCTTTCCCAATGGTAGATCGTTCACTTCTCGAAACTGTTAATCCTATTCCTACTAAGCGTATAGAAACTCTCCTCAGAACTTGGAACGCTCTAAACCTAATTTCCCATAAAAATTATACCTAGGTATATCAAAAGCGAAGATTGGCAAATGTTTTCGCTTGATTTTCGCCAAATTCATAGGTATAGTTATACCTATGATCGTGAGGTTGAGATCATCATGACAAGCCGCGTGA
>DAHXKW010000099.1 GCA_027366195.1 Alphaproteobacteria bacterium
TCACGCGGCTTGTCATGATGATCTCAACCTCACGATCATAGGTATAACTATACCTATGAATTTGGCGAAAATCAAGCGAAAACATTTGCCAATCTTCGCTTTTGATATACCTAGGTATAATTTTTATGGGAAATTAGGTTATACGCAATACCTCGATTGACGCTAGCTTTGCCTAACACTTACAATGAGGATATGCGCAGTACGTCATCCTCACGTAAGTGAGGATCCATGAAGTGTCCGACAGTCAATAGATTCCCGCTCCCCGATCGGGATCGGGGACAAGCTTCGCGGGAATGACAAGATTCGGCAATACTAATAACAGTGTTGAACGGTTCAGTATGGCAACATAAAAAGGAATCACTTTGAACAAGTTACGCATTATTTTCATGGGCAGTTCTACTTTTGGCCTACCGGCTGTAAAAGCCCTTTTCAAAAAACACAACATCATAAGTATTTACACAAAAGCTGAAAAACCAGCCGGTCGTGGAATGCAATCACAAAAAACCCCCATCCATGAATTTGCCATTGAACACAGCATTCCTGTGTACACACCCACAACTTTAAAAACTGATACAGAAATAAATACTCTAAAAAAACAAAAACCTGATGTTATCATTGTAGCCGCATATGGACTTATCCTACCCCAAGCTATTTTAGATATTCCAACTTTAGGATGTATTAATATTCACGGTTCTTTATTGCCGCATTGGCGTGGAGCAGCACCTATTCACCATGCTTTGCTTGCCGGAGATACGGTAATGGGTGTTACTATCATGCAAATGGACGCCGGTATGGATACAGGACCTATATTAGCCAAAACTGAATTACCAAAATCTACAATTTTACAATCTTTTAACTTTATTCATGATGCCATGGCAGAACTAGGTGCTAACACATTGGTTCATGTATTAGACCATTTAAAAAGCATAACTCCCAAAGAGCAAGATGACAGCCAAGCCACCTATGCCCCCAAAATCACCAAAGAAGATACACTGATTAATTCCAACATGACCGTGCAAAAAATATTAAATGTTGTACATACCTTTGGGGATAGTACTGGCGCTAGGTTCGAACACAATAAAAATCTTTTCTCTATCCACAGCGCTCAATCCCTAGACTATACATGCACGGCAACATCTTTTTCAAAAACTACAGATAATAAACTCATCTACCCCAGCTCTGATGGTTGTATCGAAATTTTAACAATTCAACGTAGTGGTAAGCGGATTGTTACAGCAAAAGAATTTTTAAACGGTTTTAGATTTTGAAGTGATGTTTAGGCATTTTCTCTGTTGGCCAGGCATTATCATAATCCCAGAATTCTATATCGATGTTATCTGCTTGAATAGATAGCGATCTATGATCAGAAAAATAAAATAGAATTTTCTTGTTGTCATAACGTATCGCCAATAAATTCAAAATCTTTTGTTTAAGTCCTTGATCAATCGCTTTCGTATTAACCTCTTTTACATTGTGAAAATGTAGACACGAGTTAATACGTTGTTGGCTATGGCTTTCCCAGATATAACGATTCAGAATCATAGAAAACTCACCTTTCTCAGGATCCCAGTTGATAAAACTTCTAGGAACTAAAGCATCTTGAAGATGTACAGATAAGGCATGTACCTCTTGTGGTGTTGTGATGCGAACGTGCATATTCTTTTGATAAGTATCAGCCTATCATTATGATATAGATCAGAGTATGAATTTATGGTTAATCAACAAGAAAGTTCTATAATGATTTGTGAATCGCTTCAATCACGCCATCTTTCTTTTTTTGTTGAAACTAAAATAATCGATACCTTTGGCAAAAACACCATTTCCAAGCACATTCGCACAGGTAATAAAAGGATCAAATAGAATATACAATGCGGTTATTAAAGACATCATTTCACTATTAAACCCAAGATAACGTTCTAGAATGGGGAGCATTACAATGATTCCTCCCCCGGGAATAGCTGCGACTGAAAATTTTGCCAGGATGAAATAAAAACCAAAGATGAAATAGCTGTAGAATGTTGGTTCTGGTACGCTAAAATTTTTCAATATGGCATAAGCAAAAATAGGTGTGGCAAAACAATCACCTACAAGGTGAATATTAACAGTTGCTGGAATAACAGATTTTGTAAGATCTTTATTTTTCACATTGTTTTCAGCACCAATGATTGTCAGAGGCATTGCTGCAACGCTTGACATCGTGCTAAACGCTGTAATAGCGGCAGGAAACATATTTTGGATAGAATTAAGACAAGTCTTAAGGTTCCCTTTAGATATAACCAGGTAAGCTAAAAAAATGTAACTGTATAGACTAACGGCAATAATTGTAAAAATTTTCGAATAATCTTTGATAATTGTATATATGCTCCCATCATGCTGTAATTTCACGATAAACCCCACAACAAATAAGGGGATCAGATATGTAAATGTATTTAATATTTTTGAAACGACACGATCTAAAAAAAACACTATTTTTTTGGCCAAACCTCGTTTCGTAAGTCCAAAGCTGATACCCCCAATAAGTCCCAGCAGCATGGCATGACTGTTTTCTATTAAGCGTGGTAAAGAAATTGTCCATACGGGGGTCAATTCATTACTATTTTTGGGTAAAACAATTGAAAGATCCATCTGATAAACCCATATGCCTATATAATGACTTAGAAACAAACATAAAATACTGGAACCACAAACGCAAACTAAAATCAAACCAATGATACGCGTTGCATGATGCGCCAAATTTACAGAGGCTTTGAACAGCAAACTGAAAATTAGTAATGGCAGCAACATGACCAATAAAGATTTTATAAATAAACTAATCTCATACAGGCGCTGTTTTATAGGTAATGGAATAAACTGTCCTGCAAATATAATCGTAATAATAACGACTAGTAACATTACAGGAATTTTCTTAAACATAATTTCCTCCTTATTTTTTGAAATTGAACAATAAATGATGAGAAGAAATTATATTACCGGCACAAGCCGGTGGTTGAGCGGGTGAAAGTAATGAAAATTATATAGCTTACAAGTAACACAAATTACCTGATTACCGCCTCATAACTTAATTATACCACTCCTAAAAACAAAAAATCATATTACAGCATTAAATCAAAATACTGGTGAATCAATGACCAGATTGTTTGACAATCATCTGTTGAGTTAACAGCATGCCTAAACTGAGCCGCATCGACAATTCCACGGCTATACCATGCTAAATGCTTACGTGCCATATAGACACCTGTTTCCTGACCATAATGTGTCAACATCAAGTCAAAATGTTCGCAAACAATATCATATAAATCTTTAGCAGAAGGCAAAGGGGGAATTTGACATCCTTGAAGAAATTTTCCAACTTGGTTAATAAGCCAAGGCTTACCATAAGCACCCCGCCCTATCATAACACCATCCGCATGACTTTCTCGTAAAGCCTGGTCTGCGTCTTCAGGTGTTTTAATATCTCCATTGACAATGACTGGGATAGAGATCACTTCCTTCACGCCTTTCACAAATCCCCAATCTGCTTTTCCTGTGAATTGCTGACATCTTGTCCGACCATGAATTGTCAGCATCTGAATGCCAACATTCTCTGCTCTTTTAGCAAGGTCCGGCGCATTAAGACATTCTGTACTCCAACCTTTCCTTGTTTTAAGTGTCACAGGTACAGAAACAGCTTTAACAACAGACTCTAAAATACGTTGGGCATGATCTAAATCTTTCATCAAAGCAGAGCCAGAATCATTGTTTGTGATTTTTTTCTTAGGGCAGCCCATATTAATGTCAATGATGACAGCACCCATATCTTCGACCATTTTGGCCGCCTCAGCCATTACCTTAGGCTCATACCCTGCCAATTGAACAGCAACCGGCTCTTCCGTCATATCCCTTTGTACCATTTTCATAGTTCTTTTCGTATGCCGAATCATCGCTTGACTGGCAATCATTTCGGAAATAACTAAGCCTGCCCCCATTTTTTTTGTCATTTTACGAAATGGCATATCAGAAATGCCTGACATAGGTGCTAATATGGCAGGCATACAAAGGTCAATATTCGCTATTTTTAATGGTTTAGGCATTGAGTCTTTGATAAAGCGCAGCTACATTAATATCAACTTTGTGATGTAATAAAGCTTCATTAAACCAAACCTGCATAACTGATTCTTCAGCCATCTGAGCAAAAACTTCTCTTTGTTTCTTTAAATTCTCAGTTCCTGTATCCTGTGGGATATCCTTTAGAATCTCGAATAAAAATATACCATCTTGGGCATACTCCATATGGAGCTCACCTTTCACAGCCGTCATAATACGTTCAACCATATCAGGTGTTAACCCTTTCAGGGGATATTTGGCAGGCGTAATACTTCCGGAAAGAGAAAGGTTTTTATGAAAAATTAAGTGATTTTTCCTGATATAGCCGGCCAGATCATCTTTATTATCTAGAATTTCCTCAGCCAACTTACGTGCTAGTTCTTGTTGCTGTTCTTTTGTCCAAAGTGTTTTTAGCATATTGGCCAATTCAGATCCCGCTTTCATATGCTCTGGATAAGATTTTTGCACCTTAATGATATAAAAGACACCTTGCCTTTGCTCATCGGGAACAACTGAAAATTCATCTTCATCAAGGCGTGATAAAGTTTCAAGAATTTTATCATGTGCGGGCAATGCCACTGCATTACCATTTTCATCATTCCCTTGCCCATCTACCTTGGCGTAAGTATTTAATGTTAATCGAAACTGTTGCGCTAAATCTTCTATAGAGGATTTCTCTTGATCTAATGCTGTTTTAATCTCACCGACTATATGACTTACTTTGTCTTGGCGAACATGTTCTTCAACATCTTTGGCAACATCTTCAAATTTTACAACCTTAGCATCCCCAGTCTGATAACGCGATTTATTCGCTTCAAAAAATTGCTTTTTCTCATCATCAGAAATCACAAGTTTTGCAGGATCTACTATAAGAATACATATATCTTTACGTTTTGGATTAACAAGCATATTATGATATTTTTTCAATGCTGTTTTTTCAAAATCCTTCTGAATGGCACCAGAAAATTCCTTAATAACAGTTAGATGTGCGTAGGGAATTTCTATAACATTAAAGTAACGCCTTAAAGATAAAGCACGCAATTGTAATTTGATATAATCTTCTGGGAAAACATATGGTAAAACCAACTGATTTAAAAGCGCTGCCGTTTTTACATCTTCCATGACAATTCGGCGTTCTGCTCGAGATTCTGGCAGATGACCAGAAAGCTGTTTTTTTAGGATATCGAATATGGATTTTTCGTTAACCACAAAATTTTCCTTTTCCATCTGTTTACGGATGATTTGCCTACGAACAAAATCTCTTAACATTTCTGTTGGATAATTCATCTGAATAATATCTTGCAACGTCAATTTGGGATAAAACATTTGCAAACGCTGTACGCTAAGAGAAAATAAACGATAAAAATGTGGTTCATTGATAGGTTCTCCATCAATCTTGGCGAGGTAATTTTGCTTATTTCTTGGGACTATAACATCAATCACGCCTGGTAAAACAAAACCAGCAATAATTAAACCGAAGATAACACTAATACCAATTTGATAAAAACGGCTGCGCATATTTCTTTATGAAGCAATATCTATAAAATACTATACAGTATGCACTACATAAGTACCAAAGGTGTTTGACTAAAAGTTATTGTGTAACACAGTTCACATTATCAGATGATACTGTTGTTTGTGGCACAACAGGTGTAGCTCCTTCGGCAAAATCATGTAATATTTTATAAATAGCACCAAATGGAATAACGGCTAGAAGCTTTACAGGATAAAGAGCAATCTTAACGGCAAATCTTATAGAGCCAACCAATGGGGTTGGGATTTTTGCCAGAAAGCTTTCAGCATCTGCTGTGTGTTCTTGGACATATTTTTGTTCTTCAGCTGCTTTTGCAGATAGACCGTCAACCGACCAATCTGATGAAGCTGTGCTTGCCAATGACAGAGCTTCTGCACGTAATACAGCCGCTTCATTATGAATAGTTTGTGAAATATTAGATGGCATTAGACCATTAAATGTTTGCGTGGTTCCTTGTGTTGGGTCTTGTGGTGTATTTGTCATGTTTTTTCTCAACAAGGTTATTGTTTGATAATATTATACTATGAATTTACAAAAAATGCAAATTAATTCATAATCGAATTCGTTTGTTTAGACACATCACTTGATAAACTTTTGAAGAAACTCTTTTGATGTCGAGCTTATCCCTTTTCCTAAAGCTTCAGCCATAATATCCGCCAGTTTTTCAAATTCTGCTTCCTTAAAACCACGGGTGGTCATAGCAGGTGTCCCTACTCTGATTCCAGATGGTTTCATAGGCGGTGAAGGGTCAAAAGGTATACTATTCATATTACATGTAATCCCCAATTCGGCCAGCCTTTGCTCTGCCACTTTTCCACTCTCAACAAAATTACGTACATCAATCAAAATAAGATGACTATCGGTTCCTCCTGTTATTAATTGAAAACCATTTTTTAACAGCCGATTTGCAAATGCAGAGGCATTATCTATAACTTGTTTTATATATTGTTTAAAATCCGGGGTTAAAACTTCTCCAAAAGCTATAGCTTTACCAGCAATAATATGCATCAATGGCCCGCCCTGTAAGCCTGGCATTATAGCTTGATCAATCTTTTTAGCAATCTCTTCATTATTAGTAACGATAATACCGCTGCGTGGACCTCTTAAGGTTTTGTGCGTTGTTGATGTCACAACATCAGCATAGGGAATAGGTGAAGGATAAACTTTTCCAGCAACCAAACCCGCAAAATGCGCCATATCAACCATCAAATAGGCCCCACAAGCATCTGCAATTTCTCGAAACTTTGCAAAATCAATAATACGTGGATATGCTGACCCACCCGCAATAATAAGGCGTGGTTTTTCTTCCATGGCTTTATCATAAATTAAATCATAATTTAATTGATGTGTTTGGGGATCTACATCATAGGGAACGGGTGCAAACCATTGTCCCGTTAAGCTAACTTTATGACCGTGGGTTAAATGTCCTCCTGAAGACAAACTCATACCCATTAACTTGTCCCCGGGTTTTAAAAGTGCTAAATAGACACCTAAGTTCGCGTTAGAACCAGAATGTGGTTGAACGTTAGCATAGTTAACACCAAAAATTTCTTTACATCGATCAATAGCAAGCTGTTCAATTTGATCAACAAACTCACATCCGCCATAATAACGTCTCCCGGGATACCCCTCAGCATATTTATTTGTTAGTATTGATCCACAGGCTTTGCGTACGGCTTCAGATGTAAAATTTTCAGAAGCAATAAGTTCAATGTTATGACTTTGACGATATGCTTCTTTATCAATCAAATCAAAAATGATTCGTGCACCCTTATCCATGTGTAGCCACCTGTGTAAATAGTTCATCCATACGTTTTTCCATCTCAAGAGAAACATCAGAATGGAACGACAATTGGGGCGTAAACCGCATATTCAATTGATTTGCCATAAGATGTCGAACCGTACCCTTAACAGCATTAAGATATTTAAGACTGAGTTCTAACTTTTCGTGATCAAAGTGACGAACATAGATCTTCGCATTCTTCATATCAGGCGACACATTGGCTCTGGTGATAATAATCAAAGGATCAGGAGCTACCGTTACGCCATCAATCATAACAGGTGGTAAAGATTGGCAAGAAACTAATTCGGCTATAAACTGCTGTACATTTTCGCACAAACGAACCTGACGATTGTTGGATTTTGAATTATCATTTTTTTTAGATCTAAATAACTGCATAAAATTCATTTCCTGCCTTCAATAGATATATAATTATGGGATTTTTTCCTTTCTATAGCAATGTATCTAAGAAACTGTTTTATGTTTTTAAACTTTTCTCCACAAAGTACCAGAGTTTGTATCTTCTAAAACAACACCTTGTTCTTCCAATTTTTTCCGAATATGGTCTGCTCGATCAAAATCTTTTGCAAACCGAGCTTGAGCTCTTTCTTCAATAAGTTTTTCCACCTCTTCAACATTAACAGATCCCGAAAACCATTCAGATATTGGGCGCTGTAAAATACCTAGCAAATCACACGAAGCTTTAAGATCGGCCGCAATTTCAGCATTTTTTGTTTTATTGAGTTCAGTGATTTTTTCATGTAAAACGCTCAGCGCTAAGGGTGTATTGAGATCATCATTCAAAGCTTCTACAAAATTAGAAAAAGGGGTTCCTGGATCAATATCACCAAAATCACGTAAAGCGAGATAAAATCTATTCATATTGTTATGTGCTTGCCCTAACTTTTCCATAGAAAAATCTATAGGTTGGCGATAGTGTGTGTTTAAAAATGCGTAACGAATTACTTCTCCTGGTACTTTTTCAAGCAGTTCACGAACTGTAAAAAAGTTACCCAGAGATTTGGACATTTTTTCGCTATTAACCTGTAAATGGCCATTATGCATCCAAACCTGGGCCATTTTAGGCACACCATGAAAGCAGCAACTTTGAGCTATCTCATTTTCATGATGGGGAAAAACCAAGTCGATCCCACCACCATGAATATCAAAGGTTTGACCTAGGAAAGCAGAGCTCATAATACTGCACTCGATATGCCATCCTGGCCTCCCCCTACCCCAAGGACTAATCCAACCCACCTGATCATCAGCTGACGGCTTCCACAATACAAAGTCTTTCGGATCTTCTTTATAGCTCGCAACCTCAACACGCGCACCATCTTCTAAATCTTGTTGAGATAGTTTAGAAAGAGATCCATATTCCGGATAGGCTTTCACACGAAACAAAACATGCCCATCTGCGGGATAAGCAAAACCAAGTTCAATCAAACCTTCTATCATGGCAATCATGCCTTCTACAAAATCTGTAGCTTTTGGTTCGTGCGTAGGGTGAAGAGCCCCTAAATTTTCCACATCTTTGTGAAATTGCGCTATGGTTTCACTCGTTAATGCTTGCATATCAATGCCGCGCTCATTCGCGCGATTCATAATTTTGTCATCAATATCTGTAATGTTTCTAACATAAGTTACCTGGGGATATAAATAACGAAGAAAACGGTACAAAATATCAAAAACAATTATGGGTCTTGCATTGCCAACATGAATTAAATCATAAACCGTAGGGCCACAAATATACATCCGCACGTTACTGGGATTAATTGGTGAAAAGACTATTTTCTCTTTAGAAAAAGTATCAAATAAACACAACATGCTTTGAGGTTTTGTCGGATATCATCTACACTATAACAGGTTCAAAAAATAGGAAGAAATGTGGCACGTATCACAAATGAAGATTGCCTAGAAAAAGTGCGCGATCGTTTTGAGCTAGTTGTCCTTGCAGCTAAGCGCACACGTGATTTGACTATGGGAGCACATCCTTTGTTACCAACACGTAATGATAAAGATGAGGTCATGGCTTTGCGTGAGATCGCCTCTGGATACCTAAATATTGATAGAATACGCCGAAATACTATTTTAGAGATGCACCACATGAGTAGTCTTGAAGAAGCGGAAGAAACATCAGATGATCATGGACGCTATGAGGGTGTCACTTTTGGACATGCTGAATGAAAGTATTATTAATTGGTTGCGGCCATATGGGACAGGCCCTCTTGACCTGTTTTAAGAGAAATTACAAAATTTCTAAAATTGACATTGTTGACCCTAACTATACATCTGAAAAACATCCAGCATTTAAATCTGTCCAAGATGCAAATGATGATTATGATGCTCTTATTTTTGCCATTAAACCTCAAAACTACACACCAAAAGCGTGGTGGCCGAAAACGAAATACGTTCTATCGGTCATGGCTTGTATCTCTAAAATAGTATTTCGGCGTATTCTATCAATATTTAGGTATCCAGAGGCG
>DAHXKW010000102.1 GCA_027366195.1 Alphaproteobacteria bacterium
ATCGACAAGGCAGTATACGAGGATGATAAAATCTTCTAGAGGCATCGGGTTTTGTTTGTGTTTTCTTCAAATTCATCTAAACAAAATTTTGATGTTCTCTCAAATGTTTTCTGCCTTTAAAAAAAACTTGCACACTGCGTAGGGTATTTATTGGGTACCGATAATTTCAAAAGACGCTTTGGTGTTTGCAACGTTATACGCTGACGTTTCTCAAATTCTTCAATGTCTGTCACAACACCAGACACGCGATAATTCTGATACTTCCGGTGAATAAACCAAGGCGCTTGATAATCAATATGACTGAAGTAAGCCCACAATCCCAAACCTAAAAAAACAGGGGCCCACAATAACTTGCGTTCTTTTTGTTCCGTCTGCCAAGAAACAATGAAGAAATTAATAACTACTGAGATGACTGCTTTTGCAGCTCTAAACGACATGATTCAATGATTTGATATAACTTCTGAACAGCTGCGTTCGCATGATCTGGCAACTCATCTTCAATTAACATAAGTACAGCTAACGGCGTTGAAAGATCATGGAGTAATTTGCGAATTCTATCCGTCTGATCCATTTAGATATTAACTCTCACACCTGTAGTCACAACAAAACCTTTGTTGGAATTGTTTTTATCTTCACCATCCTTGTTTTTCCGCTTTAAACACACCAAGTCTGCTTGCAGGTATCCTTCTAATCCAGGCATGAACTTATAGTTAACAGTTTTCGTAAACGTATTACGTGTTGTATCACTATCTTCATTTAACTTCCTGTAAGCCCATTGATAACCAAGAGCACAGGTTAATTTTTCTGTACAACGATACTGTGCCACAGCCGTAACAACATGGCCTGCATGCCCCTTTTCACCATTTTCAATTAGATAAACGGGGCTTGTGATTTTTCCACCTTTATCATCCTTTTCACTTGTTTCAATCGCTAGTTTAGACAGCTTGTCGTCAATTGGTAAACGGGATTTGCCATGATTCATATATTCTATACCAAGCTTAAATTTTCCATACCCAATCAAACCAGATACACCAAAAGAATTAGTATCACGCAAACGGTACTTATTTTCTTCTGAACTGTTTTTCACCCAAATTTCAGGAGAATCATGAATATAAGCAAAACAGCCGCCAAATGTCCAATCTCCGCATTTTTTATCCAAACGCGCAACCAAGACAACGTTATTCAATCCATAAGGTTCTGACTTATCATTTTTATAGAAGCCTGAAGGATTGTTTTTAGATTTAACACCTTTTTCGTTCATATGATTATTTTCTTGCATACCAACGTTACCACGATGCGCCGTACTTGGTGTGTAAGAAGCTGCCAGTGTCAAAACATCTCCAATCTTCGGTGTGGCATAAGAAACCTTGGTTGCTATATGAGGTGAGCCAACCAGATCAACACCTTGAGCTTCAAATGATTTTTCAGGTGAGACAAAAACCTCACCTAGGTCACCGTCCCAACCACCAGCACCACCAATTAAATTTTGTGCAAGCTTGAACAGAGAATCATCAACACCTTTAATGTTACCAGCATCGAATTGACCCACATTATCATGCTTGAAGAAAATACCATTGCGGTCTACTACTTTTCCGCATCCATGGTTAACTTGGGGATTAAAACGAATTAACCAGCCAGCAACCATTTTATCTTTCTTAACAGATGCTTCCATCTTTAATTTAGTATCACCAATATGTAAATAAGGAACATTTGCAGTCCCCTCTTTATCTTTCTTGGTCTGTCTTTGAGAAACCATGCTCAAGTCAATTTGAGAATGTCCTGAAATTTTTAATGCAACTGTTGCATCACGCATCGGAGGTGCGTAAACACTGGATGCCGTATTTTGTTCTTTATCCATTAAAGAACAGCGGGCGTCAGCATCCGCAGCATCTTCCTTAAATGATTGAGCACGATCGTCTTGAACTGGTAGCATTTTCTTAGCTTTAAGTACAGCAGGCTTAACTGCAGGTGCTGAAGCTGTTATTGCAACGGCATGAGCTGTTGAAATCATTAGCGAAACTATTCCGCAAATCATTGTAGGCGGCCAAATAAACATTTATTAATTTATTTTTTAAAAACATTTACGATCCTTCAAGCTAATTTAAAAAAAAGATAGAAAAAATATAAAAAACTGTTGCAGTTTATCTAGGCAACACAGCAGACAAGCGATTAGATAAATCTTCTTCTGTAACTTTTATATCATTAAGAGAAGCTTTGCCGTGCAAAAACCGTGCGACCTTATCTTCCAAAACCATTTCTATGTAATTATTACGCAACGCCTCATTTTTCTGTAATTCAGCTAATAAACGATTTGCGTATTCCTCGCCGTAATTAAGAACAATATTGTCAAAAACGAATCGGCTCAAATCTTCTCCGGTAACACGAATGCTTTCCGTGGCAGCCACTTTGCTTAAGATATGTGACAACCGAACACGCCTTTCAGCAACCTTGTGGTATTCTTTTTCTACTTCTTTTTCCGTCTTACCTTCCAAATCGGGATGCGTCTTTTTTTCCTTTGCGAAAGATGCCTTTTCACTTAGAAACTGATCCCATACTGTCTTGAATTCATGATCGATAGCATCTTTTGATAATTCAAAATTATAGGCATTATCTAAAGCGTCAAAAAGGTAACGTTTATGGCAAATAGCAATATCAGAAAGCATTCCTTCACTGGCTTCTTTTTTTGCACGCTCTCTCAGCTCCTTCATATCTTTCACATGAAAAATCTTGCAAAGCCCTTCATCTTCAAGAAACTTAAATGCCACAATCCTTTTTATTTTCACTTTCAAAGTAACTGACTTGCCATCAATAACTTCAAAATTATGTTCTGCCTTCTTTAATTTAAGACTTTCAATAATAACCAAATCATCAACTTTTTGACCAAGTATTTTTGTTTTTAGCAGCTCTTCAACGGGGCCAGGTTTAGACAGATTTTCAAAAAACCTTACCGGCACATCTACGCAATCTTTAATCTTTTCATCTTTTTGCCAAATCTCTACATCACAATGAACCAAATCATTTTGCTCAACAACGCCATCTTTACTTTTCTCATGCAACTTTGCGCTCTTTATGCGAAATGTTAGCAAAAAATCTTCAATAAGTTTTTTAGATGGATCAGGCACCAAGTTATCAAGCTTCAGCTTTTTTGGATCTATCAAATCAAATGCTGGCGGAACAGAAAAAGAAATTTGATACGTTTCACCTTTGTCATCCTTACTTGTTTGATCTATATTTTCCAGTGTTGCTTCTCCAAGGTTATGAGCTTTCACTAGCTCATCACGCTTACCTTTTAGGAGCTTATTAACGGCTTGTTCATACGCTTTTTCTCCGTAATTTTTAAGAACAATAGCCAAAGGAGCTTTTCCAGGACGAAAGCCATCTATACGTATATGTTTAGCATTGTTTTCCGCCCACTCTTCTTTAGCAACCTGAATTTCTTGACTAGATATCGTAATGGCGTATTCTTTATTGAATTTTTCATCACGCAAAACTTTGATTGTCACAGCTGATACAATATAAAGAAAGTACTGTCTAACTTTATCATAGGGATATCGTACAAAGAAACTCCACCTTAAAACTTTTTGTTTTATAATGGGCCTGAATGAAGTTATCAACTATACGTAATGACACTGTCAGAAATTTGCATTAAGCGACCTGTTTTATCTTGGGTGCTAACGCTTGTAATTATCTTGCTTGGATTAGTTGCATTTTCAAGATTACAAATTCAGTACTACCCAAATATTGATCAACCTGCTGTTGAAATCGAAACAGAATATCAAGGTGCAGGCGCTGACATTATCGAAGCCGCTATTACAAGACCTATGGAAGATAGACTTGGTTCTATTGATGGCTTGGACACCATACAATCTATTAGCTCTCTTGAAAAAAGCAAAATCATTGTTACAGGCAACAGTCGAAAAAAGCTTATGGATTTGAAATTCGACGTGATCGAAGCCGTTAATGACGTGAAACGAGATCTACCATCTGAAGTCCAACAACCAAAAATTAAACAGTCTGGTGGAGGCTCAAAAGCTTTTGTTATGTCCCTTGTCTTGCATAGCCCAAAATACGACTTGGGTGAACTAGCTGAGTTTGCACGAAATGAAATAGAAAAAGATTTAGAATCCGTAGAGGGTGTAGCGCAAGTTATCACTTCTGGTTCTGGAAATTACAAAATGCATGTATACCTGGATCCTGTAAAATTAGCAGCTCACAATTTAGGCGTCCTAGACGTTGCCAATGCTATTAAAAGACATAATTTTGAATTACCTGCTGGCCACATCAACTCGGGAGACAGACAATATGTAGTAACAACTGTTTCAAATTATGAAAAAGCTATCCAGTTTGAATCCATGGCTATCGCTGACCACAATGGCCACGTAATTAGGATCAAAGATGTGGGGCGTGTCGAGATGACACCAGAAGAAAAAACTACACGATCACGTTTTAATGGAAAGCAAGTAATTAACATTTCAATTAACAGGCAGTCTACAGCTAATCCACTATCTATAGTCAACGGCGTCCATAAAAAGATGGAAAAAATTAAAGCCCGTCTTCGCACTGGGATGGAATTAGAGGTGGGCGCTGACTTCACATCCTATATTCGACAATCCATTAATGAAGTCTACAAAACGATATTCGAGGCTATTCTTTTCGTCGGATTTATTGTCTTCCTGTTCTTACGGTCTTGGCAAGCCTCACTCATTCCTTTAATTACCATCCCTGTTTCTTTAATTGGCACGTTTTCGATTATGCACATCTTGGGCTTCACAATTAATATGATGACTCTTACCGCTATGGTTCTAGCTATTGGATTGGTTGTTGATGACGCTATTGTTGTATTGGAAAATATTCACCGTTATATCGAAAAGGGATTAAAACCTTTCGAGGCGGCCTTCAAGGGAATAAAAGAAATCGCTTTTGCGGTTATTGCAATGACATTAACCCTCAGTGCTGTTTATAGCCCCATCGCCTTAGCCGAAGGTATGACTGGTAAATATCTTTTAGAGTTCGCTATCACACTTGCTAGTACAGTTATAATTTCAGGATTCGTAGCACTAACTCTGTCTCCCATGATGTGCGCTAGGATTTTAATCTCTCACAAAGAGGAAGAAAAAGAGAGAAAGAAAAATAAGTTCTATATTTTAATGGATCAATATTTGCCAATTAATTATTGGATGGAAAAGACAGAACTGTTCTACCAAAAAACATTGAAGATTATTTTACAATCTAAATTTTATGTTGTGATCGGCTCATTAATAGCTGTAGCAATAATTTTCACCCCACCTTACGGCTTGTATTATTACGTACCAAAAACATTATTTCCGAAAGAAGACCGAGGTTACCTTACAATAAAAGGGAATGCACCTGCCACATCGACAATTGGTTTTACAGAAAGATACGTCAAAGAGCTTGATAAATTTCTTGAAACGATACCGGAGATTGAAAAACGTGACGTACGTATTGAAAACACAACGTATTTTACACTTTATATAACCTTAAAAGAAAAACGTAGACGCCCAACAAGTAAAATCATAAAAGAAATAGAAAAAAAGTTTTCGGATATTATTGGAATAGATGCACGTATAGAAACGGACGAAGCCTCCAGCAATCAATCTTTACAATTCACCATCCGCGGCAATAAGGACGTAGGACAATTAGAACAATACAGTAACTTACTTTATTACGAACTCGGCCGAACTAATCTCTTTTTGCCACGACCTCCTTTGTCAACCCAACTAGGCCAATCGGAGCAATATATAATAACGATCGATCCGAAAACCGATGCCATTAGAACTGATCCCCGCACAATTGCCGAAACTATTCAATCATTGATTAAAGGAAGAAAGGCTGGAGACTTTAAAAAAGATAACCGTCCTTACGACGTCATGGTTGAAGTCGAAGATAAAAACCGTCAAACAATTGAAGATATTAAGCGTATATACGTTAAACCAACCATACAATACGCTCGTGATAGAGAATTGAAAATCCCTTTGTCGGAATTAATTGATGTACAACCTAAAATGGGTTATTCAAACATTGTTCACTACCAACGCACACGCGCCAGAGATCAAATTTATATCCTACGTCAAGGCACCAACTTAAATGAAGCCATTAATAAAGTAGAAGAAGCTGAAAAAAATATTCTACCTGAGGATATCTACTTTGAATTTTCTGGAGAAACAAAAAACTATTTAAAAGAAGGTCATACTGCCCTTGTTGTGTTCATCCTAGCGCTTTGTTTTATTTATCTAGTATTAGCAGCACAGTTCGAATCATGGATAGACCCATTCATCATCGTTTTAGGAAGCGTACCACTATCACTCGTTGGAGGATTCCTTGGCGTTAGTATGATCAAAGGCATTGTACTAAGTATTTATACTCTTATTGGTTTTGTGACATTAATTGGATTAATTACAAAACACGGAATCATGATGGTCGAATTTGCAAATTCGCTACGAGACGAAGAAAAGCAATTATCTCCAGAAGATGCGATCAGTAAAGCGAGTTTAATGCGTCTTAGACCTATCCTCATGACCTCACTCGCCATGATCTTAGGTGTTCTACCAATGCTATTTGATACTGGTCCCACGGCCACATCGCGTATTGAATTAAGTTCTATATTAATTGGTGGTTTGCTGATAGGAACCTTAATGACGCTCTATGTTATTCCCTGTATCTATACATACATTGTTTCTTGGAGGATCAGCCGTTCAAAACAAAAACATGACCATGACATTGCGTAGTGCATCTTGTACAGGTTAAAATGGACTCGTGTATAGAAAAAAGATAGTTGGCCGGGTATGCCTCGCTATCTGTTTTTGAAGGAGATGAAATGCCCAAATTAAAAACAAAAAGCAGCGCGAAAAAACGCTTTAAATTAACGGGCTCTGGCCTTGTAAAATCAGCTTACGCAGGCAAACGTCACAACATGCGTAAACGCACCCAACGCCATATCCGTGATGCGCGCGGCATGGATGTCATGCACGTAGCCGATCAAAAACGCATCGTTAAATATTATTTACACGGATAAGGGGGGGGGAATTATAACATGCGCGTAAAAGGTGGATATGTCGTTTCACGCAGACATAAAAGAATATTAAAGCTCGCAAAAGGATTCCGCGGTCGTTCAAAAAATTGTTTTACCATTGCCATACGCCGAGTCCAAAAAGCAATGCAATATGCTTACCGCGATCGTCGCGTACGCAAACGTGACTTCCGCAGCCTATGGATTCAACGTATCAACGCAGCCGTGCGCATGCAAGGTATGACCTACTCCCAGTTCATGGGATTAGCAAATAAAATGAATCTGGGATTGGATCGCAAAATGTTAGCAGACTTAGCTATGAATAACCCTGAGGTTTTTGAAACCATCATAGCCCAAGTCAAAAAATCAGCATGAGATCTTCTCCAAAGACTCAAACGATATTTCGCTATCCTATATCAGTTGAAAACAAAGGCTGGGTAATTTTATCAACAATCCTATTTTTTCCTCTTGGATTATTTTTATTCTTGCTTAATGCACGTATTCACATTGATCAGAAGTTATACTATTTAAAATATAAAGGAAGCATTGGCTGGCTTGTATTTTGGTTGGTTTTCTTTTTTCCCGTAGCTTTTTTGTTAATTGTTCTCAATGGAATAGATCTAGAGTCCTGTAAACCAGAAATTCTTTAGAAGTTGTTTTCTTGGTTAAAGGATATGTGTATAATCGGCAAAATCAATAGGCTCATGAGACACAATAATAACTGTCTTACCTTTAGTCGTTTTTGCAATTAAGTCTAGTACCACTTTTTTTGTTTTGGCGTCTAGTCCAACAAGCGGCTCATCTAATATGTAAACAGGGCAGTTCCTTAGTAATACACGACACAAAGCTGCACGCCTTAATTCTCCTCCCGACAAGTTCATAGATTGCGTATATGGCTTTAGCCCCAAGTCTGACAAAAATTCTACTGCTTTTTCTTTATCTTGGACCCACATGTTAGAAATAACAGTACCATTAAAAATCCCATTTTCCTGAGGCAAATAAGCTATCATTTGTCTTAGCTCATTATTAGAAAAGGTTAAAATATCATAACCAGCAAGCATAATTGACCCTAGGCTTGGCTTGTAAAATCCAGCCAATAAATCACATAGGGTAGATTTGCCTCCCCCACTTTTTCCCATAAGCACTGTACACTTACCATTTGGTACTTTTAAACTTACTTTGCGTAAAATTTCACCATAGGATATGTCATTGATTTCTATCCTAATTTCCCATAAAAATTATACCTAGGTATATCAAAAGCGAAGATTGGCAAATGTTTTCGCTTGATTTTCGCCAAATTCATAGGTATAGTTATACCTATGATCGTGAGGTTGAGATCATCATGACAAGCCGCGTGAA
>DAHXKW010000105.1 GCA_027366195.1 Alphaproteobacteria bacterium
ACGGTGTGTAGGTCTTCTCGCTCCCCTCCAAGGCTACTCATCCGCTGATAGACTGAAGCGGTCCAGTATCGATGGTGTGATGAGGTCAATCGCGAATTACCAATATGCGGATGATGTATTCCTGGCGATAGAGTCTGTCAATTCTTTCGAGGCAGTAAGAGCTAGGTATTTGAAGTGTCTAGATGAAGGCGCTGTTTCCGAGAACCCATTCGATGCGTTGAGTACTTGGGAGGGGAGCGATCATTTTTTCGAAAACACCGGCAGGTCCTTGAATATAGATGTGGCAGTCTCTTCTTTCGATGTGTTTTTCAGGCTGCAGAGAAATTTATCCCTGCGGTTGCTTATGGCGCTGTCGTTAAAAAAACAAATAAAGTTGGTGGTGAAGATGTTGCTCGCTGGGATACGTCGGTGAAATTGGTTATTTCTTCAAAGTCAGGGTCTAATATGTTTAGGAGGCTCGTAGGCGGCCTGGTGTTGTTGTACGGGCTTACGACGGTGTTATTGCCAGTGTTTGTGCTGAATAAGCTTGTATTTATACCACTTTTTTTTCTTTCGATGTATGCGCTAATCAGTAGGCCGGTAAAGATTTTTGCGCCTGTATTAGTGCTTATGATTTTTCTATACGGATTTTTGGTGGGTGAGGTTAATGGTGCTGATCCCGAGTTGGCGCGTCAAATGCTGCTCGTGTCTACTTCGGTTTTCCTGATCTATGTGATTTGCGCTTTCGATGTGGATATGGGGTTTACAGTTAGAGTGATCGGAGCGCTATTTGCTTCTATTATGTGCGTATTTTCGTTCTTCGTGATGTTGGCGCCTGACTCAGCGTTTAGTACTTTTCTACTTGAATTTTATATCGCTAATAATCTCGGGTTTTATGGGGTGAGGGACTTTGGCGGGCTGGATATGTTCATGCTTCACCATAGGTCAACTCCATTTTTATTGGTACCCTTATCAATGTTTTTTTTGGATTTTTTGAAAAGTCGAAAAATCCTCCCTTTGTTTCTTGTTGTTGTAATAGTCGCCGCTATTATCTGTTCGGCATCTCGCGGCCTTATGGTGATGGCAGTGGTTGCATTGTTCGTTTTGTTTTTTTACCACAAACGATGGGGCGTGCGTCTGATTATACTACTGGTTGCGATACCCCTACTTGCTTTTATTTTAGATTATCTCGTTGTTCAGACCAGTTTCTTTAATTCTGGGGAGCAATCAAACAGCATAAAAATTGGTCATGTGTTGTCGTTTGTTGATGTTGCAGATTGGAAGATGTTGATGTTTGGTAATGGGTTGGGTTCGTATTTTTATACTCAAGGCTATGGGCGACTTGTATCCCAAACTGAAATCACTCTGTTGGACTCTATCCGTTACGTGGGTATTCCCTTGACTACGGTTCTGTTCGTTATCTTCTTGTTTCCACAAAGTAAGTATATCTCAAGCAAAAGCATGTCTTCCAACCGTTTGATTATGTTTATGTATTTGCTGGTGTCTTTGAGTAACCCTGTGCTATTCAATTCATTCGGTTTTTTTGTTATTCTGTGGTATTGGTCGGTGCTCATGAGCGTTCAAAGACCTGTGCCAGTTTGTGTTGAGGTTAGGGGGAGCATTGAATAGTATTGCTGCGGTAGTCGTTGGTTATAACCCAGATATCAAAGTGCTTAGTCACTTGTTGGCTTCTCTGGTTCAGCAGGTGGAGTTGTTGGTACTGATTGATAATGGCGGGAGCGAGGCATATCTCGAGCACTTTCCAGAGCTTCGTGCCCGCATTAAATATATTGCGCTTAATGGGAATAAGGGGTTGGGTGCTGCGTTAAATATAGGGTTCAATATTGCGGTTACTGCGAACATGAACTACGTGGTGACGTTCGATCAGGATAGTCATGCCGCGCCGGACCTTATTAGTAGCCTCCATCGTGCAGCGCTTTACGCGGTTAATCAGGACCCCAACTGTATCGCCGTCAGTCCTGTATTTTTTGATCGAAGAGGTGATGAAAAAGTAAATTTCCCGTTTTATCGCTCTGTCGATAATAAAATTCAGGCTGTTTTTGCCTCTGATAACGAGCACGGGCTAGTGAAGGCAGATGCTCTTATCACCTCTGGAATGTTTGTAAATACGAAGGCATGGAAGGAGGGTATACATTACGATGAGGGTATGTTTGTTGATTTTACCGATACGGAATGGTGCTTCCGAGTAAGGGATCGTGGTCATAGTCTTTATGGCTGCCTTGATATCGAGATGGGCCACGCCCTGTCTGATGCCCCGCCAGTCAAATTTTTCGGGTTGAATTTTTTCAGGTACTCTCCCGTGCGCCGCTATTTTTTCTTCCGTAATACAGTCGCGGTCTGCCGCATGAGCCATACGCCGGCTTGTTGGAAAAAACGGATGTTGTCTGCACTTGTGCTTAGATTTTTCGTAAATCTATTAATTGATGAGAATCGCCTTCTTTCTTTTAAAATGATGGTCCGTGGCATTTGTCATGGCTGGCAGAAGAAGCTGGGCGGGGTGCGATGAATGAGGTGTGTTAATCAGTTGGGCGGATCAGTGGGCCATTGGGCAAGTATCAAAGGGTTGTATTGATGGAGCCACGAGTTCAGGTTCTACTCGCTGCTTATAACGGAATGCGCTGGATCGCAGAGCAGGTTGATTCGATCTTGGCGCAGACAGGTGTGTCTGTTTCTCTTTTGATCAGTGT
>DAHXKW010000149.1 GCA_027366195.1 Alphaproteobacteria bacterium
GTCACCGTTTGCATTTGTGTCCAAGGCAATAACAATATCAGCGCATTCGACCACCAATGTGGTGTTTGACTTCAATCTCACCCAAGATTTGAACATTACTTCCAAGGTTTTCACTCCCAATATTGGAAGCGTAACTGTGTCATAAAATCAAAAATATTTTTTTTAATTACATATTTTTTCACTATTATTTTCTGTACTCTAAATTTTTAAATGCTAATACAGATACGGATAGGATGACAATCAAGGGAGTGAAAACCTTGGAAGTAATGTTCAAATCTTGGGTGAGATTGAAGTCAAACACCACATTGGTGGTCGAATGCGCTGATATTGTTATTGCCTTGGACACAAATGCAAACGGTGACATAAGAGTAAAGGTGACATTTCCCAAACTAGTAAAATCAACGGTAACCTTTGTGATATAAAGCCTGAACATGGTGTATGTACCTGCTGTGAGAGATATTTTGCCGAGCAAGGAGGCATTGCTTATATTTATATTCAGGATATTAATAGTTTTTGTACTCACTGAATAATTTGTCCATCCCCCGTTGGAACTGTTTGATGCATTGCTTGAACTTCCATTTCCAGGTGCCTTATGTAATGAGAAACTGCTGAATGTTATATATACGGCTGTAGCTCCACTTATTCCTGCATCTGCCACTGATAGTGTCATTGTTCCTGTATTCTGAGTCTCATTGTAATATGCAAAAGAGCCAATTCCTGCTGCCAGAATGATTACCACTACTGCGGCCACATACTTTGTTTTCATAACTCTAGTACTAATTTTTTATATATAGACTAATTGGTACAATCAATAGGGGTAAAATCAACAATACTTCCTGGAATTGGATTATTACAATGTATTTGATGAATGAAGAGTTTATTCAGACCACGCTCAATTCTCAAAGTATATCTAATAAGAAGGATTTACCTCTTTATTGCCACTGTAGCTCAGGTGGTAGAGCAGCTGACTTGTAATCAGCAGGTCGGGGGTTCAAATCCCTCCAGTGGCTTTGAAAAATCTAATGTAGTGCTTCACGGTGGTTTATATACTAAGGGATGATTTTTTTACTGATTTATAATGAAATCATTGCATTAAACTCATTCCGCAATCACGATGGTGTAGTTTGTTAAATTAACCAATAAATGAGTTATTACTAATATTTTAATACTTCACTGGCATACCTTTTTGTGACAGAAGAAGACTTAGATAAGCCAATAAGCCCGTTTCACATCAGGAACGTTATTGTTAATGGAGTTGGAGTGCTTTCTGATTCCTATAATCTTTATGCCATATCTCTGGTATTTTTTTCCATTTCAGGATACCTGCATGTTGGTTACGTTGACTATTCACTTCTGACAGCTTCTGGCTTTATCGGAGCAGGAATTGGTGCAATTCTTTTCGGGGCCGTGGCCGACAGGATTGGGCGGAAACCCATGTACGGGATTGATCTTGCACTTATTTTCATTGGTTCAGCCGCACAATTCTTCACCACCAGCTATTCTTTTCTGTTTATTGCGAGGCTAATTATGGGATTTGGAATCGGTGGCGATTATGTGATGTCACCCGTAATAATGGCTGAGAATGCCAATGCCAAAGATCGGGGCAAACTAATGGCCACGACATTTTCCATCATGTATCTTATCGGTGCAGTTCTTGCAGCGTTTGTTGTGCAGATAGTGGGAACCTTTATGAATCCCGCAGAGGCATG
>DAHXKW010000007.1 GCA_027366195.1 Alphaproteobacteria bacterium
AAGTCAGCATTTATCACCCATAAAATCCAAGTGCTTCTCGCAGCTTCACTTGCTGCAACAACCATATAATAAGTACTTGTACTTGCAATAATGGTGAATACAAGAAAAAAATTAAAGAAAAACCGGCTATAACAACTCAGTCGCTTTATTAGATTAGTAAGTGTCATCGCAGTCTTTCTTTTGTAGACATATCATTTTACTATCTACCATAACACTAACACGAATTATTGTTATGCTACATGTTGTATCAACCCCTATTGGCAATTTAAAAGATATAACATTTCGTGGCCTTGAAACCTTAAAAGAAGTTGATGAGATTATTTGCGAAGACACACGCGTATCAAGAATACTCTTAAAACACTATGCTATTGAAAAACCTCTAGTATTTTATAACGATCACAATGCTCACTCTGTACGCCCAAAAATTTTAAAAAAATTATCGGTAGGTAAAAATTTAGCCCTAATTTCAGATGCAGGTACTCCTTTAATTTCAGATCCTGGTTATAAATTATTAGAACTGTGTATGGTCAACAATATTCCAATTATAGTAGAACCTGGCGTTTCTGCTGTTTTAACAGCCCTTATTTATTCTGGCTTCCCCCCACATCCTTTCTTTTTTGGGGGATTTTTTGACAAAAAATTCTTACCTGAATTACAGCAAACAAAAGCAACCCTAATATTTTTTGAGTCAGCCAAACGTATATCTAAAGTGATTAAATATTGCATAGAACAAAATATTCCACGTTCAATTTCAATCAGTCGTGAGATGACAAAAAAATTTGAAGAAACAAGGAGAGGCAGTTTGCAAGAAGTTTTACAATCATTAACAGAGCAGCCAATAAAAGGTGAGGTTACCTTCTGCCTAAGCCCACTTTTAAATAACACTTTTTCTCGGGACAAAATTGATGAATTAATAAAAGGGTACCTAGAAAATAAAATGTCACTAAAAGAAGCAGCTTCTAAAGTTTCACTTATAACTGGTGAAAAGATAAATTATCTATATAAAAGAGCTTTGCTAATCAAAAAAAAATAAATAAATTTTATTTAAAAATATTTACATGTTACTATGTTAGTAAGTAGCGGGACTTATTAAAAACAAATGCCGTGTAGTGATAGCGATCAGTTTTTTCCTTGTCTCAGTGATGGAAGCTGTATTGTAGTCTCCTTTGGCTCAGACAATCTAAATGTCGACACTATCGTATTTTCTGATGCACTAATAAATATTAATGCCAATGGCCCTGTTGAAGGCGTAGACAGCATTGTTTGCAATGGATTATGCCAAACTCAATCAAGTGACCCTTTATATTACTGCCAAATTGTAGAAGCATCCCAACAAGCTGAGCAATTTTTATCAACATATTTTTCAGATATTTCCGATATTTCAGATTTTTCAAGTCTTGTTTCACAAAAATGTTCTTTAACATATACTGGTCCAGTTCGTTCTAGCTTACTGACCGTTGATTTAAATAATTGCAAATTTATATTTACAGATTTTTACGTACCCTGTTAAAAAAATAGAGAAGTAAAATGCATGAATAAACTCATACTTTAGGTCACTGATAAAGCGTAAAGATTATTAGTCTTCAGAATTTTCTTTCTTTTTGTGTTTTTTTTCCTTACCTTCTTTCATTTCATCGTTATCTTTCTTTTCTTCCTCTTCCTTATTTTTTCTCTCTTCTTTTTTATTCTCTTCTTCAGCACCTTTTTCTTCCTTTACTTCCTCTCTCTTCTTTTCAGAATGTTTCTTTTTGTGACTTTTACTTTTATCTTTCTTATTTTCTTCCTCAGTACCCTTTACTTCCTCTTTCTTTTCTTCGGCATGTTTTTTATGGTGCTTTTTAGCTTTACCTTCCTCTTTTTCCTCTTCTTTTGGTTCAATGTGCAATGCTTTGAGCAACAACGCATTTAAGTGTCTTGTTTCTTCATTCGTTACTTTGTGCTTGCATTTACCATGGTGCTTTACGTGATGTGTTTTTTCTTTATTTTCTTCAGTCTCAGCTTTTCCTTCAGCCATGAGACCTAATAATAATGTGGTTAACATAATAAACCTTACAATTAAATGAACTACAATTATAATGTAAAGAACGCAAGTTAATATATGATTAAAAACAAACTAAATATACAAAATTCCTTTGATACCCATTTGCCAAGCAGATAATTTTTTATCAGAAGAAATTCCTGAAATATTAGAAGACCAAGATTTTTGAGGTAAATAACGCCCCTCAAAACCAAAACCAAAACGAGAAGATAAAGTAATCAACAAACCAAGACCGGCTGTCATACAAAATCCAGTGGCCTTTTCTTCAACTTTTGAAGAACCCTTTCCTGTTGTTACTACATCATGCTCACGAATATGACTCGTTTTATCAAAACCAACCAATCCATATAAACGAGCCGAAGGTGATAAGTAAAATCCCGCATGCCCAACAGCACTAAAATGCCATTTTACCCTTTCTGTGAAACCTTTCTCATCTTTTCCACCTTTAAGTCCGTGACCAAAGTTACCTTCAACACCCCAGTAAAAATGCTGCCCAAGAACATCACCATAGCCTGCAACCAAAGCCGGGATATTATGCGTTAAACTATTTGTAGTACTTTTTTTACCTGGTTCATGATCTTTCTTTATCAACAAAGACCACATTAAACCTAAATAGCTACCAACAACCATAACAGGACGTCTTGTTTCAGACTCGTCGTGAAAATCCTCATCCTCTGAAATCGATATATTTTTTGCAAAAATATGTGAAAAAATAAATAAAAGCATAGGAACTTTTATTTTGATTCTAACAATAAATGTTCCCCATTGACAGCCTAAAAGCCAAAGCCCTAAATTAAAGGCATGATATAATATTGTCCATTTAAACTTAAATGAATAGAACCCTTAGCATGATCAAACCAGATGCAACCAAACGTAATATAACCGGTAGCATTAATAAAATGATTGAGGATGCGGGATTTCGCATCATCGCACAAAAACGCATTAAAATGTCAGAAGAACAAGCCGCTTCTTTTTATAAGATTCATATACATCAGCCCTGGTTTTCTGAGATGGTTAAGGATATGGCAGCCCCTATAGTTGTACAAGTATTAGAAAAAGAAAATGCAGTCCCTGATTATAGAAAACTGATGGGAGCTACCAACCCCGAAGTAGCAGATGAGGGTACAATTAGAAAAGCGTACGGATTAAACATAGGGAATAATTCTGTGCACGGATCAGATTCTCCAGAAAACGCACTGCAAGAAATTAAATTTTTCTTTTCTGAGCTTGAAATTATTGAATGCTAAAGTATATTCCCAACCTTCTGAGCCTTATACGTATTATCTTAGCTGTAATTTTATTTTTATCTATTCGTGAAAAAAACATTCATCAAGCTATAATTGTTTTAATTGTAGGGGGTGCTACAGATTTCTTAGATGGTTATTTTGCTCGTAAATTTAAACATCTCACTACAAAAAATCTTAAAACCATTGGTGGGATGCTCGATCCTTTAGCAGATAAAATCTTCTTTGGCGCATTATTTGTAGCTCTTTTGTCAGAAGGATTCCTACCACTTTGGCTTTTTATAATATTCATAATTCGCGATGTTTTATTACTAATAGGTACTATTTTCATAAAAATAAAAGGGGTTGTTTATGAATTTACGCCAACTTTTTTATCTAAAATAAATACCACCCTGCAGTTTATATTTGGCTTGATCGCCTTAATATTTCCAAACAGTGCAATTTTACTTGTTTTAGTTGGTGTGCTGATTGTCACAACCTGTCTATCGGCACTACTATATCTTATACGTTTTGTAACAACGGTTTTTGAATGAATACTTGGAAGGAACGCTTTGGCAAAATTATTCTTATTCTTCCAATTTACACGTGGCTAATTTTATTCATTCTTATTCCTTTTCTAATGACTTTAAAGATCAGCCTCAGCACAGATTATGGACAAAATATCGTCCAAAAACTTGAACAAGGCACCCTTCAAATCACACTTTATTTTCAAAGTTACTGCCAACTATTTACAGACCCTTTTTATAAAAGTGTAATGTGGTCATCATTTTCTATTGCTGGAATAACAACAATTATCACAGCTTTAATGGGCGTGAGTATGGCTTATGCTATTTTCAAAACAAATGAACGATGGCGCCTAATTTTACTATTGGCTGTGGTTTTACCACTATGTACTTCATTTTTAATGCGTGTATATGCATGGATGGAGCTTCTAAGCTCTAACGGTCTTGTTAATAAACTTCTTTTGTGGTTCAAAATTGTTAATACGCCTATCCCATTTATTGGCAACTGGTATGCTGTTGTCATCGGTACTGTATACTGTTATTTGCCCTTCATGGTTCTTCCTATTTATGCACAGCTATCAAAAGTCGATAAAACCTTACTAGAAGCTTCCTCAGATCTAGGCGCAAGACCTTATCAAACATTTTGGCACATCACTTTACCACTAATTTTTCCTGGTATCATTACAGGGTGCATCCTCGTGTTCATACCTGTCATGGGAGAATTTATAATTCCAGAGCTATTAGGAAGTGCTGAAATAGTAACACTAGGACGCGCCATTCAGTGGGAATTTTTTACTCAGCATAATTGGATTATGACCAGCAGTATCGCCATTATTACTCTAATGCTTTTCGTCATACCTACTATCGTTTTCCAAGTTCTTAACAGTGTTAAAGAGGTCAGAGAAAATCAAGATTGATACTAACTTTGATAGGTAAAAAACCGGAAACAACTTTATCGTAAAGAAATTAAGGAATGGTGTACACTAACAGAAAGTGATAAAGGAGATAAGCATGACAAAATTCGTATTTATTACAGGTGGTGTATGTTCGTCTCTAGGTAAGGGTATTACAACAGCTTCTTTAGGTGCTCTATTACTAGCTCGGGGATATACGGTAAAGCTTAGAAAATTAGAACAATACCTCAATATTGACTCCGGCACGATGAGCCCTATTCAACATGGCGAAGTTTTCGTGACAAAAGACGGCTTGGAAACCGACTTAGACCTTGGACATTACGAACGTTTCACAGGTATTGACGCGACAAAAGATGATTATATAACTATGGGTATGGTTTACAATCAAGTCCTCAAAAAAGAGCGTCGAGGGGATTATTTAGGGGCAACTGTACAAATTATCCCTCATGTTACTGATGAGATTAAACAATTCATAACAAAAGATTCAGAAGTTGTAGATTTTGTTTTATGCGAAATAGGAGGCACAGTTGGCGATATAGAAGGTCAAGCCTTTCTAGAAGCTGCAAGACAAATACGAATTGATTTAGGTACAGAAAAAACCATATTTGTTCACCTAACTCTGATTCCTTATATGAGCACATCAGGAGAAACAAAAACAAAACCAACCCAACACTCTGTAAAATGGCTACAAAGTCTAGGAATACAGCCAGATTTACTGCTATGCCGAAGCGAACGAGATATTGAAAAAAATGCTTTGGCCAAAATTGCTTTATTTTGTAACGTACCACAAAAAAGAGTAATAATAGGTCGCACAGCTGAGGATATTTATCAGGTACCTCTCATGTACCATGAAGCAGGGTTAGATACTGAGGTCTGTTCTTATTTCAATATGAAAAACAACGTAAATCTAAATAATATAAAAGTATCTGTGGCAAGCAGAAAAGAAAAATGTGGTTCAAATATAGTAAAAATAGGAATTGTTGGAAAATATCTGGAACTAAAAGACGCCTATAAATCACTAATCGAAGCTATACGTCATGCAGGTTTTGCCCTTAACGCATCTTTGGAAATCCATTATTTGGATTCGGAGAAATATACAAAAAAAGATTTATCTATATTAAATGCAATTGTAATAGCTGGAGGATTTGGCCATAGAGGAGCAGAAGGGAAAATTAATGCGATTCAATATGCTAGAGAAAATAAAGTACCCTTGCTTGGTATTTGTCTAGGAATGCAATTGTCCGTTATTGAATTTTTGCGCCACGTTGTTGGGATTCCTAAGGCGGGTTCCACTGAATTTGAGAAAACGCCAGAACCTGCTATAGGCTTAATAACAGAATGGGAGCATTTTGAAGGCTATAAAACTAAAGGCTCAACACAACAAAAAGGTGGGACGATGCGTCTAGGCGCTTACAAATGCGAACTAAAAGAAAACTCGCTAGTTGCACAGCTTTACAATCACCATACTATACAAGAAAGACATCGGCATCGCTACGAAGTAAACAAAGAACGGTATGGTGCTCAGATGGAAGCTAACGGCATGATCATTTCAGGAACCTCTCCTGATGGAGAATTACCTGAAATCGTAGAATTGAAAAACCATCCATTTTTTGTTGGCGTGCAGTTTCATCCCGAATTAAAATCAAGACCTTTTGAACCTCACCCTTTATTTGTTGGTTTGCTAAAAGCAGGTATGGATAAAATATAATTGTTTCACGTGAAACAATTTGTTTTGAAAAACAAAATTAATTTATTCTTTAATCTTGTTGATATAAAAAATAAAAACCTAAAACCCCAAAACATAAAGCTACAGGGATAATAGAAATTCCAAAAACTAGCGCTTTCGCACAACCTATACCACCAAACTGGTTAATAGTTTCTCCGATAATAGCGTGAAAAAAATAACCAAAAATCATAATAATCATGTTTGCCATACTGGTTGTAAATCCAGCACTATTTTCAGAGACATATGTAGAAATTTTGTAAATTGCTATTACTTGGTACGCACAACAAATACCAACGATAAAAAACATGGCTCCTATGATACTAATAATCAACTTTCCTGTGATAAGTGCAAAGAAACTCACCGCCATAATAATACCAGAACCTATGATGGTTCCTATGTATTTTTTTGTTTTTTCCGCCACAAAGCTTAAAACAGGAGCACAACACATACCAATAAATATTAATGACGGCAAACTAGCTGCTGCAGAATCACTTGCCCCGTACACTTCCTTTAAAAAAGTTTTACCCCAAACATCAGCAAATCCTTCAAGAGGACCAACCATCAAACCAGCAGAAACACAACCAAGAATAACGCGTTTGTTTTTAACAACTGCAAAAATATCCTCAAAAATATTATTAGACTGGTTTTTTTCGATTTTTGGCATAACAATATAACTTGTAATAGCTATCAATATGCCAATAACAGCAATTAAACTTATTACGTACTTATAGCCAAACTTATGACAAAAATAGTTAAGCGGCCCACCGCCATATATCGCTCCAACTAGTCCTATTGTGACAACGAAGCTGAGCATTCTAGTAAAGTAGGCCTCAACAAAAAGCATTCTTATAATTTTAAATGCCCCTAAAATAGCAGCTGAAGACCCCA
>DAHXKW010000170.1 GCA_027366195.1 Alphaproteobacteria bacterium
TGATCGAGCGATTCCCCGCGGTTTTTAGCAGCCTGTATAAAAACCTTTAGGTTATCACACAAAGCATTTTGTCCTATAAAATCTTGAAACCGTTTGGGCCTCAAACTAGAGAGTTCCTCATCTCGCAAATTAGCATCTCGAATCATTCAAAATCCTTGATAATTAATGGCGCATCCAGCACGATTCGAACGTGCGACCTTTGCCTCCGGAGGGCAACGCTCTATCCACTGAGCTACGGATGCCTGTGCTATACTAGCATATCCTCAATGGTCATAGACATGTAGATGATGGGCTTTACCTTGCTTTTCAAAAGTATTATCTTTTCGGCAGCTTCTAAAGAAGATCTTTTGTTCTTGTTGTCCGCAACAAACATACGCTAACATGAAAAAAGGAAACAGGATATTGTACATAATTACATGGGACATATAATTCGCCGATTCTTTTATTTCTTAGGCGCCGTACTGCTTATATGTCAAATTCCTTTTGTACAAAAACAGATTGTAAAAATTGCCCTTCCTTCCTCTATGCAACTTGTGGAAATGAAAAGTTATGGCCTCTTTCCTATTTACATGAAAATCTCTAAGCTTCACCTTAAAAAAGAAGGACAAGATTTTTTATTTCTCAAAAAAGGAACTTTAGATCTCCGTCACTTGTTTTTCCATTGGCAAATCGCTTTTAATGCTGAACAACTCACGATAATGGAGCCCATATTAAAACAACCAGAACAGCAGAAGAAAACACTTTCAGTTGGTCAAGTTATAGAACAAGCTCTTATTCTGAGCACCCTACGCAATCTTCGTGTAAATTCTTTACAATATAAAAGCGCGGATACAGTAAAATTTGATTACAAAGTTGAGTGGGATTTCAGAAAAGGCTGCATAAAACTCAATGCAAAACGTAATGGCAATATCCCTCTACTCAATAGTTTCACTCTTGATGGCATTGTAAAAGAAAAAGCTATAGAAAACGGTAAAATCAAGGCCTTAATAAATGGAGATTTCAGTGTTGGTGGCGCATTTTGTATGCATGATGGCGTTGTAAAAACAGACCTTGAACTTAAAAGACAAGAAACAATTATCGCCAAAGTTCAACCAACTTTAGATGTTCATCACATTGATAAAGGAATTGATATAGCTGATCTCAACATTATCTCTCCACTATTTCAGCTGGCGGGTGGGATGGGACATGTTGCCTTAGCCCCTGTAGTTGCTCATGTAAAAAATGACCGTTTTTTTTTAGCATCAGCCAAAAAGAAAATCAGTGGACTTTTCAGCTAAACGACAAACAAAAACAATATATCCTTGGAGGAACAAACAGTAATTTTTTTGGAATTTTCCGTAATTTGATCATGAAAGATCTTTCCATTGAAAGTCTTGACTTTAAATATACCAACAAAAAATTAATAGTAAATATCGCATCGCTAATATGGCGTGGATATAAACATAGAGATATAAACATCTCTGCACACAAACAAAACAACCAACTCCACCTCAACATTAAAACTCCTTCTTTAGAAGCGTCAGGTATGTTTGATTTTGAATCCAAAAAACTTTTCCTGAAATCTTGCCACACACAAATTGATCAAGATACTTATACTTTGACTAAACCAAGTGAAATATGGCCGTGCGTGAAAAATATCGAGCTAACTAATTTGGCAAAAAATAATGAGGGTCCCCGTATTAAAATAAAAAACGTCCAAATCAAACCCTTTCTTAAATGCGATGAATTACTACTGGAAAAAATTCCTCTTAAATATTTCCATGCAGGATTAAATGAGGCCACATTATCAGCTAACTTGTTCGATTTCAGCGGCGACTTTGTAAGCCACTTACCAGGAAAAATAGAACTAAATGGTCAGCTTAAAACAGAGGAAACTAAACAACGAATTTATTTCAATACTGTTTTAAAAGATGAAAAAACCATATTTTTAAACAGTCATGGCTTCATTGATGATTTTTATCTATTCGATAATGCACAATTAGATGCGCAACTTGACAGCAATATTGATTTAAAATCTTTGGCATTTTTATTTCCCAGACATATGAGTGGCGCAATAACTGGAAATTTACAAGCAAAAGGGCACCTGAACAATTTGAATCTCACAGGAAAAATCAATGCTTCTGACTTAAGTTATGAAGACCCTCAATCTGGAGTCATTTTACAAAATGGTCGTATGGCTATCAGTTGCCAAGGTAAAACAATAGTATTACATGAACTATATACTGACGATCATTCCCCAGAAAAAGGTAGTATAAAAGGAACTGGAACTTTTAATTTGGAGACCAATCAAGGTTTCATCAAAGCTATCGCTGAAAATTTTCAACCTCTACACTATCACCCTGTATATATGAAACTAACCGGCCCCATAACCTTAAAGTTATCACCTACAATTGATATACAGGCAAAACTTACAGCACGAAATGTACGGATCAATGTAGACCAGTTCAAAAAACCATATCAAAAATTTATGCTACTTGATACAAACAACCCACGGCAAAAAAAAACAAAAGAATTTTCTATTATAAAAAATGGTTTGCTTCAAATTACTATTGAAGGCGCTGTTGATTTGTACTCAAAATTGTTGAAGTCTTTCTGGACGGGACACCTAGATCTAAAATGCCAAGAAGGTAAATGGAAATTTTTAGGAGAACTAATAAGCCAAAAAGGAGAAATGTTATTTTTGGACAAAAAACTCAAAATGCGCTCTGGAACCATTAAATTTAATGGAAAAAAAGAACCTAAATTAAATGTGTCATTTTCAACACACATTCTTGATCACACTATTATCGTTACTTTACTCAATAAAGGACCTAGCTTGCGTACGCATATATCTGCTGAACCTGCACTTCAAACAGAAGATGCATATGCTTATCTGTTATTTGGAACAAAAAAACAATCTCTTTCTAACTTCCAAACTGCGAAATTATTATTGGCTATCGCATCTGTTAACTCTGGAGAAGGTGGGATTTTACAAAAACTTCCCAATAAGGTTGATGTATATCAGCGTCAGCAGAACGATGGGCAGGATGAGGAAATTCTACGCTTTTCTCAAAGTTTTGGAAATACTGAAAACACGAACTTTGCTTTTGAAAAAGGTGTACATACTTCAAATATGAGCGCCAAAGTAGAACGCCAAGTTGCGAACCATATCAAAACTTACGTAGGCGTCGTTTCAAATAATGTGCGCCAAGCCAATTTTGGGGGGGAATTTGGTGTAAGTTATGGCAAAAATTACTAGTTACCATACCATTGTGCTGGTGCTTTAACGTGCAATAATTGTTCGTCTTCCCGTATGATCCGCTGGAGAAACAAACCCCTTAGTTTCCATAAGCTCAACAATTCTAGCGGCTTTATTATAACCAATTCGCAAATGACGCTGAATTAAACTGGTAGAAATTTTACCCTGTTGATTCATAATAGCAACCGCTTGCTGAAGCAAAGCCGCGTCATCTCCGTCTTCTCCCATATTATCAAACCCTGAATCTATATCTCCATCTGAAGACAAATCAATAATAATATCTTGCTCTGGCTTTTCTTGCTTACGTAAATGCTGCACGACTTTTTCCACTTCCTGATCGCTAACGAAAGGCCCATGAACACGAGAAATACGACCACCGCTTTTCATATAGAGCATATCTCCCTGCCCTAATAATTGTTCTGCGCCCTGTTCGCCTAAAATAGTCCTACTATCGATTTTTGACGTCACATGGAAACTAATACGCGTAGGAAAATTGGCCTTAATCGTACCTGTAATCACATCTACAGAAGGACGTTGCGTTGCCATAATTAAATGAATACCTGCTGCACGCGCCATTTGCGCCAAACGCTGCACACAAATTTCTATTTCTTTACCGGCCACCATCATTAGGTCAGCCATTTCGTCTACAACGATAACAATATAAGGTAGCGTTTCATAAGGCAGTGTTTGGCTTTCATAAATGGGGTGCCCTGATTCTTCATCAAATCCTGTTTGTTGGCGATAAGACAAAATTTCACCTTTACTCTGCGCCAAACGAACACGTTCGTTATAACCATTTAAGTTACGAACACCCATCTTAGACATCCGCGCATACCGTTGTTCCATTTCACCAACTGCCCATTTAAGTACCTGAACAGCTTTTTTAGGATCTGTCACAACAGGTGTAATCAGGTGTGGGATACCATCATAAACAGACAGCTCTAGCATCTTGGGATCAATCATAACCATGCGACACTGCTCAGGTTTTAAACGATAAAGTAAAGATAAAATCATCGCATTCACAGAAACTGATTTTCCAGAACCTGTCGTACCCGCAACAAGTAAGTGTGGCATGGACGCCAAATCCACCATAATAGGTGTGCCTTGAATATCTTGACCAAGCGCTAGGGTAAGCTGCCCTAGATCTTTAGTAAATGCTATGTTTTCAATCAACTCTCTTAAGAACACCGTTTCTCTTGATTTGTTGGGTATTTCGATACCCATCATATTCTGTCCTGGAATAATTGCTATACGGGTTGAAAGCACCCCCATAGATCTAGCGATATCACTTGATAAACCAATGATACGCGCTGATTTAATACCTGGAGCCGGTTCGAATTCATATAACGTCACAACAGGTCCTGGGTGTACAGCGCCCATAGTGCCTTTGATTCCAAATTCTAATAAAACTTGCTGCAAACGTTTTGCTGTATCTTGTAGTGCAGAATTACTTATCCTGTCCGCTCGTTTTATAGGCATCGTTAATAAAGAAACAGATGGCAAAATAAAATTTTGCCCGGAAGTATGGTAAACATGCGCAATAGGTTCTGGCATCACCTGTTCATTACGTTTTGGCATTTTTATGATAGGTGCTGTTGGCCTTAAGTCTTCTTCTGCAGAAAAATCACCCAGTTCATCTTGTTCTTCTTTTCGCCATCGAACTGGGATAATAAAATGCAAGACATAAATAATATGGGCAAAAATTCCCCCGGCCACAGAAAGCCAACCTAATAATGAATATCCCATCAATTGCGCTAAAGGATGAATAATCAAAAAAGGAATAATACCCTCATAATTGATAGGATAATGGGCGGCTCTGGCTAAAGCACTAAACAGCAACTGTGCTTCGAAAATAAGAATATAATAAAGCACGTATTTTTTTGAATCAGTTTCATATGATTCTTGCCTACTTTTAATAAAAGGTAGTTGTTGCCAAAAATAGCGTATCCAAGTCATGACATAAAAAAGAATAGCAAAAGGAAAACTCCACCCAAATAAGGTAAGGCCCCATTCAAATAAAGAAACGGCTGTACTTTCTATACCAAAATCAGACAAGCCAAAACAAGATGGATCTGAAGAACGATGGACGTATAAACTATAAGCGCTAAGATAGAGCAAACCTCCAATAAAAATAAGATATGTCAACCTTTGCGCAAATAATTTAAAACGTTTTTGCAATGTATCCGGCAACCAATGACGTGACACTAAATACTCATACAAAAACCCCTTATGCTTGAAAGTATAGTATCACGGACAAAGCAAATTCAGAATTGTATTCGTGACATTGACCCCACTTTGGTCATAATTCTTCTCACTTCACATCAACAAGGAAAGTCGGCTAGAATTAACAAAATAGAATCCTATCCATAAAAAATGCCGAAAATTATTTTTGTCACTGCCAATAATAAAGAAATAGAAGTCGATGCCCCCATTGGTCTTTCTGTTCTTGAAATTGCTCACCAGAACAATATCGACTTAGAAGGTGCCTGTGAAGGATCCCTTGCCTGTGCGACATGTCACGTTATTGTTGATCCTGTTTGGTATAACAAATTAGAAGCGCCTGTTGAGGCAGAAGAGGACATGCTTGATCTTGCTTTTCATCTTACCGAAACGTCTCGTCTGGGATGCCAAATCATCATGACGGAAAAATTAGATGGCCTTCGCCTTACCCTTCCCTCGGCCACAAGAAATATGGTTTAATACTACAAAATTATTTGGATCATTTTCTTATGGAACGTATGTGGGGAATAATCTATTGTTATCTTGTCTTATTTATTACAACGTGTACCCTATTGATCTACGGCGCTATCATCATTTCGAACACGTACGACCTATATCACCCATTGTCTTTGGAAGAGCAAAATGTGATTACTTTGAACAAAACTCAACCAAAGGACTTATCTAAGACTCAGGAAAAAACTTTGAAAGAATATCAAGATAGACGGTTCAACCTGAAAAACAAAGTACAAAAAGAGCTCCTTTTATCCCTGTTTGTTCTTTTAATGGGGCTTGGACATGCTTTTTTTAC
>DAHXKW010000021.1 GCA_027366195.1 Alphaproteobacteria bacterium
CAATAAAACGAACCTTATTTTGTACTCTTCATTCGTACTTCGTTTGTTATGAAAATCACGTTTTATAAGCGCAAAATAGTGGTCATAAAAAACAAAGTTTATTTTATTGAAAATCTGTGAGTATAATGAACTTATTTTGCTGAGATTTTTTTATGAAGGTAGGTTATGCCCGTGTTTCGACTCGGGAACAAAATTTAGATCTCCAAATTGACGCTCTCAGGAAATCTGGCTGTACAAAAGTATACGAAGAAACTGTTAGTGGCGCAAAAACGGAACGTCACAAATTAAAACAAATGCTTGAAGAACTGAGAGCTGATGATGTTGTTGTGATTTGGAAGCTAGATCGTTTAGGCAGGTCACTCCCACATCTCGTAGAAATTGTTCAGCATATTATGAAGATGGGTGCTGGGTTACAAAGCCTCAATGATCCAATTGATACGACCACAGCTCAAGGCCGTTTAGTCTTTAATATTTTTGCTTCTTTAGCTGAATTTGAAAGAGACTTAATTAAGCAGCGTACTTACGCGGGATTGGAAGCGGCAAGATCGAGAGGACGTATGGGTGGTAGACCAAAAGGGTTGCCAAACAAAGCACACGCAACAGCTTGTGCTGCAGAAATTTTGTACAAGGAAGGTAAGTTAGGTGTTGCACAAATTGCAGAACAACTCAGCATTTCAAAAAACACTTTGTATAACTATTTGCGTCACCGCAATGTACCAATAGGTTCTTACAAGGGTAAATCAGATGCCAAAACGCTTAAAAATCCTCAGTGATACAGAAATTGGTAAAATCTATGAGCAACCTATATTTTCTTACGAAGATCAACAATACTACTTTGAATTAACCCCACAAGAAGAAGTTGTCCTAAGTACCATACGTAAATCTGCAAGCAAATTCTATTTTATTTTGCAGCTTGGTTATTTTAAGTCCAAACAACAATTTTTTACCGTAGATGTTCTAAAAATGCAAGAAGATATTATTTATATCCATAATATATACTTTAAAACGCTAGAAATCATACCACGGTTGGCGTTAAGCAAACCAACTTATATTCTTTTGCACCAAAAGATTCTTAATCTTTTAGGCTATCGTTTGTGCGATGCAAATATCAAAGAACAATTGAAAATATTAGCTAAAACAGCTGTCAATATAGACAGTAAACCAATGTTTTTATTCAAAGAATTAGTCCGCTTCATGCAAAAAAATAGTGTTGTTTTGCCAGGATATTCCTATTTGCAAGATCTTATAAGCAATACGATTCTTGAAGAAGAAAAGCGTCTTAAGAGGATTATAGAAGAATATTTAACAGCAGAGCACACTAAAAATTTAATCCAATTACTGCATGAGAAGTCTTCGATGTACGAAATTACACAACTTAAAAAAGAACCAAAAAGCTTTGCTTTGCAACAAATGACTGAAGAAGTTAAAAAAATCCAGCAATTATCTCCACTGTATAACGCTATCAAACCATGTATCCCGCTTTTAAAAATTTCACAGGAAAGCATAAAGTATTACGCCTCTTTGCTCGATTATTATAGTGTATATAAGATTAAACGTTTTCCGAAGTATAAGGCGCTTTTATATTTAATGTGCTTTGTCTACCACCGTTTTCAAAAAGCAAATGATAATCTTATAGAAGCTTTCATGACACGCGTTCACAAGTACAAAAAGGAAGCACAATTCACAGCCAAAGAAATGGCCAAACAGTATCAACTTGATTGTAATCTCAGAATGAAATCGGCATCACAAGTGTTATCGCTTTTTCGAACTACAGACCTCGATTACAGCTTGTTCTTAAATGTAAAAGAACGTGCCTTTAAAATATTACCTTTCTACCTTTTAGACGGCGTGATTTCTTACATGAATAAACAGGTTGTAGATCCAACAGTTTACGAATGGGAATGCTATCAGAAAATTTCTCGTATCTTTAAGCGTAATCTGCGCCAATTGGTTTTAAATTTAGAATTTTCAGCAGAAAAGAAAGGGAAACCCATATTAGATCGAGTATTGTTCTTACAGCAACATTTAAAAACAAAAAAAAGTTTGAAAGAGTGTATTCCACCTATGAAAGGTCTGAAAAGGAATATTACAAAATATATCTACGAGAAAACAGGTAACCATAAAAAAACCAATCCACACAAATATGAATTTATGGTGTACCAGCAGCTTAAAGAGGGTTTAGAAGCAGGAGATATTTTTGTTCCTGAAAGTAAATCCTACCGTAGCTTTGAATCAGATTTAATCGACGATATAACTCTGGATAATAAAATGAAGGACTTGCAAAATCTAGGGTTTAAAAAGATCTTGACACCAATAGAAACACTGTTAGCTGAACTTCAAGATGAACTGGAAACCAGGTTTATTCAAGTCAATGAGAGAATAAAAGATAAAAGCAATCCTTATATTAGAAAGGAAGGAAACAAATGGGTTTTGCCATATCCAGTTGCGGATGAAACTGTAAACCATCCAATTTATCAGCAGTTGCCACACACAAATATTGGGGATGTGTTATTGCATAACCACAACTATTGTTCATTTTTAGATGTGTTTACTCATATTTTGCCACGTTTCCAAAAAAATGATTTAGATTCGCAGACATTAATCGCATGTATCGTTGCTTTTGGTTCTTACTTGGGATTGGGTAAAATGAGCCATATTTCTGATATTAGTTACCATGCGTTAGCAGGCACAGCGAATAGCTTTATCCGGCTAGAAACTTTACGTCAGGCTAATGATATTATTAGTAATGCGATCGCTAAGCTTCCTATTTATAAATATTGGAAGATCAATGATATGCTGCACGCTAGTGATGATGGTTCAAAAATGGAAACTCAGATCCATACGTTTAATGCACGTTATTCTGTGAAATATTTTGGACTAAAAAAGGGTATATCCGTTATGTCTCTTATCCTGAATCATGGACCAATTAACGCTATGGTCATTGGCAGTCATGAGCATGAAAGCCACTATACTTTTGACATTCTGTTCAATAACACAGCAGATATACGCCCAGAGATACTATCAACAGATACACACGGTGCAAACCATGTTAATTTTGCGCTTCTTTACTTCTTTGATTATATTTATGCACCACGATACAAGGATGTAGGTGATAAGCTCAAAGAACTTTGTTGCTTTAAAGCTGTATCAGAGTACGCAGATTTCGAAATAAAACCAACACACAAGATCAATAAGTCACTCATTATATCTGAAATCCGCAATATGCAGCGCATTCTTGCTTCTCTTGCTTTCAAAAAGACGTCGCAAAGTCTCATCGTCAAGAAATTGAGTTCATATGCACGGAAAAATAGAACCAAAAGTGCCCTCTGGGAATTTGACCGTATTATACAAACAATACATTTTTTGCGATATATCGATGAGCCGGTTTATAGACAAAGCATACAAAAAGCCTTAAATAGAGGTGAATCTTACCACAAATTAACAACCCCCGACTAAAGTCGTGGGTATAGAAATGGACCTAAAGGTCCATTAAGGCTAAAGCCTTCTAAAGGTTTTCTGATGAATCAGACTGAAGCGGCTCATCCCAAATCTTGAACTCACCTGGCTCATCTTTTTG
>DAHXKW010000042.1 GCA_027366195.1 Alphaproteobacteria bacterium
AATTACATCACATGCTCCGAAAACGACAATACCTTGGTAAGGAGACCTGCACAACCGTTTGGGATCAGTTTTACGAATTGGCAGCTTAAGTACTCAAAAAAAATCAAAACTTTATCTCACTGAAAAAATTGCGACAGAACCGACGTCAGACGCTGGGATGATATGTCTGCAGATTTTCAGAGTCTTATACAGAAGGATTTGACTGAATGGCCTGCTGCAAAGGTTGAACAAAAATACGATCACTCAGTTGATAAGGTTTTTCACCAGGATAAATAACTATAATTTTATCTAACGATAGATCAGATAGGGCTATCTGCATAGAGCGCGTAATATTTGGTGCATCCATGTATTTAAATTCGTATCCGGTTTTTGCCGTACCTTGAATAATCAAAAGATCTAATTCTGCTTGGCTATGGGTTGCCCAAAAATAACATTCTGTGGCTTCCACTTCTAAAGAACGAATAATTTGTTCAAGAGCAAATCCCTCCCAGGAAGCACCCAATTTAGGATGCTTTAGTAATTCCGAATAATTTTGGATATTCGTGAAGTGATGGAAAATTCCACTATCACGCAGGTAGATTTTTGGACTTTTGACCTGCCTTTTATTTAAATTTTCATGCCAAGGTCTTAAAATTCTAATCATGAAAGTATTATTTAAAATTTCTAAATAATTCCGAACTGTTGGCACAGAAATCCCAAGACTTGTGGCCAATTCTGACGCATTGAATGTCTGTCCATGATAATGGGAAATCATGGCCCAAAATCGTTTCATTTGTTCTATATTCACTGTTAGTCCAAGAGCGTAAAGATCTTGTTCAGCATATGTTCGAATATAATCGCGTAACCAAATCGAACTGATTTTATCTGTGGCAGCAAGGAAACTCTTCGGGAAACCACCCCTTTGCCATAATTTTTTTGTGTCATCACCATTGATTTCTGTCAATGAAAAAGGAGTAATTTCCAAATAGCTAATTCGACCCGCCAAAGATTCTGATGTTTGTTTAATCAATTCACGAGAAGCACTACCCAAAATTAGGTAGGTTTTATCTGGATATTCGTCGTGTAAATACCTGAGCACAGGAAACAAATCAGGTTTGCGCTGTATTTCATCTATAACAACTACGCCATTGAGATCTTCTAAAGCTGTTTTAGGATTATTCAGTCTCATAAGATCCTCTGGATTTTCAAGATCAAAATAATTGACCTGAGGAAAGTTTTTGACTGTACTACAAAATTGTTTCGCAATGGTCGTTTTGCCACATTGTCTTGGTCCTAATAGCGTAACAATTCTATTAACCGAAAATAAGAAATTAATTTGATCTAGGTAATGCTTTCTATCCATAAAATACCTTGAAAATCGTAAGCCGCACTTTCTATTTTTCATGATATCATAATAGTTTTTTAAACAGAAATATGTCTGAGAATTTTCAGAAGCTCATCCAAAAGGATTTAATAAAGTTCTTCTAATGCTACAGGCATTACTCTTTCCTACCAAGAAATTCAGACACTTTTTTGCGATTATGCAAAGGTATACTTTTAACGATCATGCCAAATCTCCCCTCCTAAAAAAAGAATACCAAACTTGTCAGACGATCTCTGCCAGCAATTAAAAGAACTATTGAGAAACAAAATGTATTACAAGTAATTACCTTAATGACTTACTCAAAATATAGCCGGGCCATATTAACAGACTTGGACATATTGAAGGAAATAGAATCGTTATCCAAACCTATACGTGCAGTCACGTTTATTAAAATATGATTTGCTTAATATTTATTTGAAAATTTAAATTAAATAATGTTATAATAAATATGTAATTAACCAAAACCTTTTCGATATGCTATTACTTACCTTACTAAATCTTTTTGCTGAACCTACACAAACACCTGAAAATCCAAATGTTGCAAAAGACGGCACTTGCGCTGATTGCACGGACATTTTAAATGAAGAAAATGCTAAAAGCTGGCACGAACAATGTGCAACATATCTAGAAAATCTCGCGAAGCAACATGAAACCTATGCTGCACAACCTGGGGCTCAGAATGTAGAAAAGCACCTAAAGTTTGCACAACAAGTTCGTCAAGAAGCACAAAAACACAGAAATTATGCAGATGAGCGCTTCAATAAAATGAACGAGAAAAGACAAAAACATGGCAAACCAACCCTTTCAAGATCTGGTGCCCAATTAAAGTCTGGTGCCAATAATGTAGACATTACACCTGTCAATGTATCCAACACAAATAATAACGACAGTGCAAGCAATAACGTTATCACTATCGCTAATCCAGTCTCTTCATCATCAACATCTTCCACCTTATCATCTAACCCAACTTCTTTAACAGGCGCTGCTAGACCAACAACTACCCAAGTGCCCTCAAACAATAGCGCATATCCTTCTCCAGCAAGATAAGAACTGGTTTTCATAAATTCTAAACTTCATGAAAACAGGTTCTTAGACCATCTACATACCATAACTTCTTAGGTGATAATTTGCCAAAAAACAACAAGACACGGCTCCACAACAAAAAAACTCTTGCAATTATATTCAATTAATTCACACAAGTGCCGTAAGATGTGGCTAGAGTTTGTTTTATTGAGTTTTTCATGAATAAAGCTGAATTGGTGAGCGCCCTAGCAGAGAAGACAAAGTTAACACAAAAAGATGTAACCAAAGTTTTGGAAGCCTTTATCGACGTTGTAACAAGCACTTTGAAGAAAGGTGATGACATTACCTTGGTTGGTTTTGGCGCCTTCAAAGTAAGTCAACGTAAAGAACGCATGGGTCGCAATCCTAAGACTGGCGCTCCTTTGAAAATTGCAAAACGCAAAGTTCCTGGCTTTAGAGCTGGCAAAGCCCTTAAAGAAGCGGTTGCTTAGTTTCTTTTTTCTCTTTTTATTTTCAGAGCTTGATCAATCTCATGAAGATTGGTTAGAAGAATTAGCCAGACAAAAAGTTGACCCCACATTGGTGAATTTCGCTAAACAATTAAAAGGCAATCAAAATTGTTGCGGGTCGGTTTTAGAGCCCGAGCCTAATATCGCCCCATCATCACAAGATGTTTTATACATCTTTATGTCTTTTAGCGTACCTAAACAGGTATGGTTAGATTTGTATGAACAAATTGGAAAACACCCCTTCCGTTTTGTTGTCCGAGGCCTTCCTGACAATAGTTTCAAAAAACTGGCTGAAAAAGTTAAGGAATATGCATGTCCTGTAGATATCAATCCTGATCTGTTTGATAAATATGGGATCACCGCTGTGCCCACCTTCGTTTTGGTTTCTAAAAAGAAAGGCTACAAAAGGGTTTTTGGCAACGTATCCTTGAATCATGCGTTAGAAGTCTTAAAGAGTATGGTGTATAGTAAAGATAAATCGTCTGCTACAACATAATACAAATGGAAGAAGTTGCGACAAAAGAATTAACAACGTTCCAACTACGTGCAGCGCGCAAGGCTTTAGGGATCAACTTCCATAAAATATCAGAGGGTACTGGCATCGCTGTGAGTTCTTTAGCACGTATGGAATCAGGTAATGTATTCCTTTTCCCTGAGCATTCAAGTGTACCTACCGTTTATGCCGTCAGAAATTTCTTAGAGTCTCATGGCATTCGTTTTCTACCCGATAACGGACTTCAGCTCGTGAACCCTGACGACAAAATCAAAATCCGCATCGTTTCTGGGGACTGAATAAGTTTTTCAACAGCTTTAAAAGGCACCGTCAACTTAAATTCGGATTTTGAATTACAGATCCGAACTTGTTAAAACCAGATGCAATTGAGAATGAAAAAACGACTATCAAATGGACAAAAAGCTTCCTCCCAAAAGACATCAATTCCCAATGCGCATTATCAACTATGCGATTTAGCGATATCATAGGCTTAAAATATTACATAACCGAATTGAAAACGCGCATCAGCCAACAGGGAGGAAAGAAAAATGTTTGATCAAATTCAAGTCACCGCATGGTGTCCAGAAGGTTTTATCGCTAATGGGAAAAGTAAGAAATATTTTCAGTGTATATGTTGGTAGATACATAAAACCAGCCTTTCGAAGGCGAACAGCTTTTAGAGACGCTTTGTCCATTTGGAACGAAGCGTCTCGACAGATCCTTTGTGCCTAAAATCTTGATAACCTAAGTACAGATTGACTTTTCAGAGTTAAGTTGACAGTGCCATACTTTCATAAGCCCTTAGTGCTTGCTTTCTCGATGCTTCAAGATCGATAATTGGATTAGGATAGGTGTATCCTAAAATTACATTAGAAGACTTCAAAACACTATCTGGAGCTTTCCACGGTTTAAATAAGTATTTATCAGGCAACAAACTAAGTTCAGGAACAAATTGTTTCGTATATTCACCACCTGGATCAAATTTTTCTCCCTGTAAAATAGGGTTAAATATCCTAAAATAAGGTGCCGCATCCACTCCTGATCCTGCAATCCATTGCCAACTAGCACTATTATTAGCCAAATCAGCATCTACTAAACAATCCTAAAACCAAGTAGCACCATAACGCCAATGAATTCCCAAATTTTTCACAAGAAACGAAGCCGTTACCATACGTATTCTATTATGCATAAAACCAGTTTGCCAAAGTTCGCGCATCCCAGCATCTATGATAGGGTATCCAGTAGTTCCCTTCTGCCATGCCTGTAAAAAAGACACGTTATGTTGCCATGGGAAATAATCAAACTTATTTTGCAAATTTTCTAAAGGTAAATTGGGAAAATAGTATAGCAAATAATAAGAAAACTCTCGCCATACCAATTCTTTAAAAAAACAATCCTTATCTTCATATGAGTTTTTATGTACCTGAATAGCTTGAAAAACCTGATTGGGAGAAATTTCACCAAAATGGAGATATGGGGATAGTCTAGAGGTGTTTGTTTTAGCAGGATAATTGCGATTCATACTATACCCATACAATTTTTTATCAAGGAATTCACTAAGCTTTCTTTGTGCGGCCACCTCCCCTGGAATCCAATGATTTTTTAGTTTTTCCTCCCATTTTGCACCATTAATTAGCCCCAGATCATTTAGGGACATTGTATTTGTAGAATCTTTAATACAAATCAAATTTTTAGGTTTGGGAAGGATAGCGTGAACGATAGGAAGCATTGAACAACATTTACGAAAGAAAGGTGTATAAACTTTATAGGCTGCACCATCATTTTTTAAGACCTGCCATGGTTCCCATAAAAGTGAAGCCTTAAAAATTTTGAATCCAATGCCCATAGCTTTCAACCAGTTTTTTATTTTTATATCTTTCTTCATATGCCATGGTTCATAACATCTGTTCCAATACACAGCATTAATCTCGTTAGTTTGAATTATTTTTAGTAGTACTGATTGCGTATCTCCTCTGTATACATTAAGTTTATCGTCTAGGGCATTATTAAGATCAGCTAGAGAATGGTGTAACCACCAACGACTTGCGCTTCCCGTTTTAAATTCTTCTGCTATATTCTCATCTAAAATATAAACAGGCATAACAAAACCATTTTGTGCAGCAGCATGTAAACCAGGATTATCTAATAAACGCAGATCCCGTCTAAACAAGAAGATAGATCTTTTTTCTGTCATCTGTCCTCTCCTGAAAATGGCAAGTTTTAGTGTCGGTTCCACTGCATAAACAATTGTGAGTCAATTACTATAAATCCGCATTTTTTTAAAAAATCAACAACCCCTGAAAATAAAGCGCGTCCAAATCCTTTATTTAATAATATCTCAGATTCCTTCCCAGAACCATGAGGTGCCCAGAGCGTACCATGATCCTGCCCAAAAGACATTTGCCAATGAGAGCTGGCAGTACTGTTATTTATTTTTATCCCTAATCTGATTAGTTCTGGAATTAGCTCCCTCCTTATATCACATTGATCCTACCCCGTTTTAGTGGACACGGTTACGCGACATTTTTTGACTGATTTTCGAAACACAGAGGTGAAACGGAACCAATGGAAGAATGTCTGCGCAAGCGATTATAATAGGCTTCTATGTAATAGAAGATGTTTTGTTTCGCCACTTCTCTTGTCGCATATTTTTCGGT
>DAHXKW010000064.1 GCA_027366195.1 Alphaproteobacteria bacterium
CAAGTTGTGTACAGAATTGGGTGAGAAAATTAGGAGGAATCCCCTTTGTAACTATTGTAAGTAGCCGCCGCATAATCCGTATCGCCAATTAACCCGTAAATTTCTCCAGACTGAAATACATATTGAATAACGAGTTGTTCTGCAGAAATTTTTTTCAACCCATCAAATGACGAACCATCATCATCATTCTCTCTATTTCTCCCCCAACCAATCGAACGCATGGAATAACCACGATAATATGTCTTCTCTTTTATAAACGGATAATCGCAACGGTACTCTTGTCGGCTACTTACAATAGTTACAAAGGGGATTCCTCCTAATTTTCTCACCCAATTCTGTACACAACTTGTTAAATACATTAAGCAAAATGGGCACATATCTGTACGACTATGCAAATTCAAAATAAAACAATCAATATTCCCTTTTTCAATAGGTATTTGCCGTGCACAAACCAAATGATCTATATCCATATTTCGGATATAGTGATCTACAATTCTGGCAATTGTTTGTTCGGGATCATAAACAGAATTTAAGTACCCATCATATTTTTTAGGATCCGCTGAAAAAAGCTTTGGTGCATATTCCTCTTCTTGCGTGCGCAAGGTTTCAATTTCTTGTTCTTTTTGTTTTTTATCCCCTACAACCCTTTGAACAACATCGAGTAATTGTGTTAGTACTTGGCCTGCTCCAAGAGACTCACCTCTCTCCGCCATTTTCAGTGCATCGCCAGGAAAACTACCAACCTTTTGCCTGGCAGCTTTTAATTTTTCTTCTATAGCCTTCACACCATCCAAACATCTTGCACGGTCCTCAGAAACATGCCGCATTTCCTGTTTTTGTGGATCCGTCAGCATAAAACCACCACTACGAAAAGGGTGTTTAGCATCCAGTAATACTTGAATCTTACCATTCTTTAATCTCGCTGACAGTACAAACAATGCAATATTCGTATCTTTGTCTTTAGATAAATCAAGTTCTTGTTTTACCATATCAAAATGAATATTTTTGACATCATTCGCTAAATTTTGTACCCAAATTCCACCCAATTGCGCTCCGGGTTTCCCCATAGACTCAAATTCAACGGCTTGGCAGAGAAAAACATTGGTGACTAAAAAAATGGCTATAAACCTCTGTATCCCTAGAATGTAAGAATAAAAAGGCATATGTCCTCCTTTAAAAATTTATTGCACTTACTAAAGCCTTACAATGAAAATTTAACGATCTAAATGATAATAATCCTGATGCGCCGAAACAAACGGTGACGCTAGAGGAAATCTATCTGTATGATAATTTTCCTGTAACAACACAATCTTACGCGCTATCTGATTCCGTAAAGTTTCATAATTTCCTAATTCTTCTACAATGGCCATCCTATAGGCATAACTATCTATTGCTTTCCACAACACATCAAAATCAGATACCCCTATGTTATTAATCGACAAATTTATCCAGTGTAGCCCCCCAAACCTAAGTAATGGAACAAAGGCTTTAGCCCCTTCAACTGTTAAACGATTATTAGAAAGGTTAAGTTCTTGTAAATTTGTGGCAAATTTACAATCATTCAAGGTAGCAACCAATGTCGCAACATCATCATCTGTAATAAAATTATCAGATAAATCTAAAACAAACGGGGAATTCCCGAACGTACAACTTGCCAAAGCAGGGGCAATTTTTTCTTGAATGTTCCAACACCCTATACGTTGTTGACGTAAGTTAATAGTAGGCAATTTAGTTCCTTCGCTGGCATAGCCTTTCCCTATTGGTAAAACCATAACGATTAGCATCAAAAATCTTACTATGAACCACATGTGCATCACCTCAATCCCACGCCCTAATTTAGATGTAATCTTTTTGTAACAAATGTCAAGAGACTACTGTGTGATTTGCTAGCAACGTATTCGCTAGCTATTTTAGCTGAAACACCAAAAAAGTTAATCACTATGGCCTATAAGGCCATAGCTTAAGATTTTGGCATGAATGCCACTAGCATAAATGCTAGTTTTCGACTTTAAAGTCACCAAACCGATCTTCTTTGGATTCATGACCATCAATATATTCTTTGATCATGCTGTCTGTTACGTTTCCACTGGTTCTGACAAAATATCCAACAGCCCATAAATGCTTTCCCCAATATCTTTTGCGTAACTCTGGAAATTCTATCTGGATTTTTCTGGAAGTCTTTCCTTTCATGGCTTGTACAATCTTGCTGATACTCATGTATGGCGGTACTGATACATACATATGTACGTGGTTAGAGGCAACACGCCCACGTATGATTTCTACGTCATGTTCAGTACAAATTTCTCGGATCAGATCTCGTGCTCGGTTACCTATATCACCCACTAGGACTCTATAACGATACTTTGTTACCCACAATATGGTAGGTACAATCGAACACTGTATGGCTTGTACGGCGATAATACTGCATGACATCAAAATGTTATCACTTGAAAGTATGCGCTACAAGCGCAGGGTTTTTCTCCCAAATTTGGGACAATAAAGTATTAATTCTCTATGAAACATCTCAACACCGTTCGTAATGGTACTCTTTTAAGCTAACAACCACATACCCACCTTATGGTAATAAAATTTAGTCAATAACAAAAAAACACGGTCAACGCCAATGATAAACAAACCTATATTTGTTTGGTTCTACTTATTTTTTACTATTACTAACAAAAACTTGCTGATGAATCTACTTTTTGTATCATTTTTGATGAGATGACATCCTACTATTACAAGCGTATCATGTGTCATAATTAGAGCGCCTAAAATTCCCATGTCCTTCTTTATTATTGCAGTATTTATTTTAGGCATAGCTTATACAGCATATCTTCCCTTTCATGCCCTAGGTATAACATGGATGGGAACGCTTTATAAACCAACTTTTGCCCCACCTGGTTGGCTAGAAAGTGTAGTTTGGCCAATCCTTTATTTGCTTATGTCTACGAGTTTGTGGCTAATATGGCAAAAAAAAGAAGAACAGCCAATCAATATTGCGCTTTGGACATTCTTGTTGCAATACCTGGTAAACATTTCATGGGGACCTGTCATTATCAATATGCAAGATATTAACTTATCCATGCTTTACATTTGCGCCCTATTCCCACTTGTCCTTATAAATACGCGGGTCTTCTGGCATATTTCTGAAAGTGCAGGGTTATTACTGGTTCCCAATGTTTTATGGACATTCTATCTTTTATGTGTTCAAACAACGATTTGGCTCCATTAAATATAATTATTTAAATTAACCATGTCGTCATATACACAAATCAAAGTAGAACTTCAAAGCACCATTCAATCTCATAAGACTTTTGATAAATTTTGTAAAACCGGTCCAGGAGATTATGCAGAACACGATAAATTTCTTGGCATACGTACATCTGACATCCGTAAATTAGCGTTAAAATATAAAAATATTCCCCTGCAAGAAGTTCAGTTGCTAATTGATTCTCCTTTCAACGAAGAACGCTTGTTGGCATTACTCATTTTAGTTCGACGTTATGAAAAAGGAACAATACAGGACAAAGATCTTGTTTATCAATATTATTTACGGAATCTAAAACAGGTAAACAATTGGAATCTCGTGGATAGTTCTGCTCACATGATTATAGGTGCCTACTCAATACGGCAAAATAATACAGATATTTTATTTACACTAGCACGATCATCTATCATGTGGGAAAGACGGATTGCTATGGTAGCCACATGGTGGTTTATACGTAAGGGCAACACAGCTGTACCCCTAACAATTGCTGAGATACTTTTATACGATGCTCATGATCTCATCCATAAAGCCATCGGTTGGATGCTGCGCGAAGTTGGCAAACACAATCAAACCCATCTCATCGCCTTTCTTGACCAACATGCACATCACATGCCACGTATTTCTTTGCGATATGCCTTAGAAAAATTTTCTCCTGCTCAAAAACAATATTATTTATCACTTAAATAACAAACTATGAAAATTTGATAGAACTAACACTATTTTTTTGTTTTATATAAATCCCAAAAACCATATTTTTTCTTATGTTTAATTTCGAATTCTTTGAAATACATAATAGGCTGTGTATATCCTTCCCAATCTTTCACTGAATTATTTAATGTCTCAATACTGTGTAAATCTTTAACAGCATAAAGATAATATTTTGACTGTCCTGCTGACATGATTGTTTCAAGCATTTTTCTATACAACAAAATAGCACCAAGTGGGTCTTGTTGTGCAATCTTCTTTGCTACACCACGTAGAATATTATATGCTTTCCCATTTAACTCACCCAAACGATATCGAATTAAACCTGACACCGAATCCTCATCATGGATATCATAAAAAAATTGCAATGCCCCTGTAGCATTTGGGAAATTAAAAGCTATCTGTTTGGCTAAGCCTTGAAATTCTTTCTGGGATTCTTGTGAAATATGTTTGAGCGCATCTTCATATATACCTAGATCTAAGGTTAACTGAAATAACTGAACACGTTCTTGATGAGCCTCAACATATTGACCAGATAGTTCTAGCGCCTGAATTTTTAATAAAAACAAATCTTTAGTCCAATATAAATCCAGGGACTTTTTATTTGCAATTTTTTCAGCTTCCTGAATCCACTTAATCGCTTCTTCTGTACGCCATTACCCCAACAACCTTCGAATAATATCAAGCCGATCATTAAAATGCATATTATTATTAGCAGAAATTATTGCAATAAAGGCATCAACATCTTTCTTACAATCAGCAATATTCATGAGAGCTTCCTTTTGCTTGTACTTATCTCTAGATGTTTTAGTATCACCACCTAAAAACTTACTTTCTAATAAATTTAGTCCCTTTTCTCCCAATACATCTTTAAAGTCAAAAATAACATGATCAAATATACCTTGTGGATCGTTTAAAAATCTGTTGTAAACATCTTGTACACACGTTTCTAATTCATACCGACTTTGCCCATATAACTGCCCCCAGTTTCGGCAAGCTTTAGCAAAAATATCACCAATATAACCATAACTATCATCTGTCCTAGCTATGGTATGATCGGCCAAGTCCAAAAAGACACCCATAGCTTCGACCGCATAATTGACTGATTTAGACGCTAAATCATCAACAATATAGTGACGCAAAGCGTCAAGGCGTTGTGCAAATTTTTTTACATCCTCATAAAAAATCATACCCTTAGCTTTTTTAAGGGTTGATAGTTCTTTATTAATAATAGAAAGCAACTTCTTGGGATCTTCTATCTGACCAGCAATAACAACCGTCAATTTTTTCTTAATATCTTTATGAAGATCAGAGAATTCTAACAAAATATCAGCAAGTTTTTCTGCTCCCATAGCAACTAACTGATCTCTGATTTTTGTCATAATTATCTCCTCATCAGCAAACAGCTAATTGCTGTAGCATTCTATCATCAACATCTATGGTTTTCTAATTTTATACATATTTAAAATCCATTGGCGATTTTTGTTACACTTCGCCTCACCTGCCTATACAACAACCTAAGTTAACCCGCACAAAAACATCAAATAACAACCACTATTGAAACATAGATTTTTCAACAACTTAATTTACGTAAATTAAAGGTAAAAAAACAGTTTATTTACACATGCTCAATAATCGGTCGTTTTATTTACCGGTTCCTTTTTGGTTTATATCGCTAATTTTTTTGGCAATATCTCCAAATCCCATTCTTGTTAAAGGATCATATAAACTACTTATATTTACAAACCCTCCTTCATCAATGTGATCAGGGATTAGTTCAAATACCTCCTTGGCTTTATCTTGATCAAATTGGTAAATTCTAGTTCCAAGCTTCATTAAATCGTTCGCTGAAGTACATTGACCAGCAAGTGTTTGCATAGTTTGATTCAAGCCTGTTCGTGCAGAATCTAACCGTTGCACAGCTTGAGTTAATGTTGGAAAATCATCTGACGTAGAAGCTTGCAAACTTAACAATAAAAATATCATTAAAACACTCCGATAAAATTCTCTTACTTATGTTTAAATCAATTTTGTAGTTGAAGCAACGTTTAACAAGAATGGGATTTGGAGATATTGCCAAAAAAATTAGCGATATAAACCAAAAAGGAACCGGTAAAT
>DAHXKW010000066.1 GCA_027366195.1 Alphaproteobacteria bacterium
TTCATTCACATATTTTGTAGGCTGGACTGCCCCTGCTGTCTGATGATTATATTTTCCTGATCTATAAATATAGAGTATTTGCTTTTTCAGGTTTTTAATACGTGGCGCATATGAAAAACCAAGCAGATGTGTTGTGGCAAAAATGGCTTCACTATAACCATGTGTATCTGTAGAATGGATATCGCTTTTGATGACATCATTATGCATGAGGCCGTCTATAACATAAGCGCTTTCTCGCTCTGACGCGCTAAAAACAAGGGAATGCCAAAGCAGATTGCGTTCGTCAATGAAGGTATTGGCTGTCACGCCTTGATCTTTGCCAAAATATTTAAAAGAATAATTGGCGTTCAGGGAATCTGTTTTCACTTCGAACTTCTGCCCATCACTAGCTGTATGCAGGGTATTCTAATTTTTGCGATAGATATTAGGCAACTCCATCCGATCCATAAAACGGACAATACAATCATTGGCTGATCTTATGTTCTCAAGAGAAAAATACCAGTTTACAGCATGTTGCAAGGTGCTTTCGTTTATCAGTTTTGATATGCGCGACATTTTTGGAATGCCAATAGCGCAGCCTAAACCTATAATTCCAGCATACAGAATTTTATCATCTGTTCGGCCTTTCGTGTATCGTTGTTGCCAATGCTGAAATTCTCGTAAAAATGCCGTATGAGCATTGACGGTTGATAATATTTCCGGCAACGGCACAAAATGACGGTCTGGGAAATATGTTTTGAGCAGGTCGGTTGCCTCATCTTCCTGCTTCGGTGTTGCAATGGTAAAATTGTCATTAGTTCTGACCTTGAAATAGGAATTATCGTTGTTTTGGATGTGGTCATTGGTATTTTTGTATTGCATAGAAAGAGCATGTTCAAGCTGCTTCAGAACAGGCTTACAGTATTCAAAATCTTCCAATTCCGCTCTGTGTAGTAAATCTTTCTTTTCTGCGTCCCATCTGTTCTTGGCAATTAGGTATTCATCAAGAGAGCGATATTTATAAGAATGTTCTAAATTTATCTGTCCTAATTTGATAGCATCCGCCACATGCATAAACAATAGGATTTTATATAGAGATGGCCTGAATATACCATTATCAGCAACAGCTTTTTGTTCTGCATCTTCAAGGAAACTGACCGGGGCATTATTTCGGATTACCCCATTGTTTTTCCTGAAATGCTCGATAGCATCAGTTATAAAATGTGCGCCTGCTTCATACTGAAAATCCAATGCTTTCAAAATTGGGCTAACTCGGTTTTGCAATCGCAGGGAACGTTCTTCCAGAATATCGTAATAGCGAGGATCGTCAGTTCCACTGTCCAATCCGCTCTTAAAATCATTCCATTCTCGTTCAACGTTTGAAAAACCGGTATGATTAATTTCCAACAAGTTTCTAATCAGAGCCAGCTTTCCAGAGTCGGTATCGTTATTATCTATAATATCTCGGACTTGACGCACAAAACCAAACACCTTTTTATCAACAGAAGAGGTAAGTATCTTGAAAAACTGATGTTGGTTTTTACGTTGTCCATAGCACCACTCTTTATGATCACGTTTTGCACCATTTTCAAAGGATTTTACAGCTGTTAAAAGTGTATAACCAAATTATCCTGAAGCCGGTAATATTGGTGGGCGATGAATACAACGACATGAATATAGCGGTCTTCTTCACGGCGCTGATTGAGCTGAAAAATATCGGATTTGATCACTGAATTGGCAAAATATCGAATACCTTCATATTTCAGGCCAAGAATAGAAATAAGTGGTTTCACCCCAGCATCCGTAATAAGAGTCAACAAAAAAATCAAGTACTAACATAATTATTATTCCAAAAAGAATTGTTTTTTAGTATGGCGTTCATGAAGCCTAGCAATTTACGCATAACAGCAACTA
>DAHXKW010000108.1 GCA_027366195.1 Alphaproteobacteria bacterium
TATTTCAAAACCTACGCCTAAAGTTGCTTTATTAGCAATACGCGTTATACGTTTGTACTCTTGGTGTGGATAATACCTTGAATATGGATCAAGAGCTTGTAACATACCTGTAAGAACCTTTTGTGAAATTCTTAATCTCTGTCCGCCCTCTACATGGCACTCTTGGATAATCTGAAATACGTGATTGATTAGCTTATCGTGTGATTGCAAATGTCCACACAAGAGTACAAACGTATAACGCGTATTGCTAATAAAGCAACTTTAGGCGTAGGTTTTGAAATACAATTACAAAATAATGAATATATCATTCGGCAGGTCTTACCAGGAACACCTGCTGCACGTATGGGTATTAAAGTTGGCGATCGCTTGACGCATATAGATGGTAGGCAGATCCCGCCTTTTACTTCGCCTGAAGCTATTTTGTCAAAGATGCAAGGACAGTCTGGGACACATGTTCATCTAGGTATTAATAACTGTTTCGTTTCCGTTAAACGTGCTCCCCTAAAAGTTCCTAGCGTTGTGTGTTCAGTTCAGCGTGATATTTTGTATTTAAAAATAAGATTTTTTACGCCAAATGCACATAAAGCTATCTACAAGGTAATTAGGTCCAATCAGCCTAAAAAAATTATATTAGATTTACGTGCCAATTCAGGAGGAGATTTAGAGGCGGCTGTAAAAGCAACAAGCCTATTTATAAGCGGGGTTCCTATTGTGCATGTAAAAAGTCGAGTGCCCGAATATAATAAAACCTATCGAGCAGAAGATAGAGCTCCATTTGAAAAAATACCTCTTGTTGTTTGGGTTGATAAAAACACAGCTTCAGCCGCTGAAGTTATGGTGGCTGCTATAGAAGACTATAAACGTGGTCAAATAGTAGGAGGAAAGACCTTTGGCAAAGGGTGTGTACAAGATTTTTTTGATTTGCCCTATGGTTATGGGGGGATGAAGCTTACAGTCGGTTATTGCTATAGTCCGAAGGGGCGTCCATTACACCGCTTTAAGTCTCAAGGCCTAATGAATTGTCGAAACGAACCTTAAAGAATGGCAAGTTATCTGGCGGGGTTGCTTCAGGTCCAGAAACTATAAAATAAGTATGAGGGATGGCATTCTCTGTGTGTTACAGTGAAACAAATGCATTTTCTGCAATTTTATGTGGAAGCAAGTAGTTCTTTTTCTATTCTTGATAGGGATTTTACCTTTTTATAAGCAAGTAGAAAATACTTTTAGATCAATTGTGTCAGCTAAAAAAGACGGAACCTGGGGGCAGATTCCAACACGAATTCCATTAGTCAATGTGTATAGTTCCGCAATAAAGGAAGCGGCAGCATTACTTAAAATTTCAACATCTTTAGAGGGGAATACTGTAAAAGTTAAAGCAGCGGACTTTAAAACGGTTTTACTTTTTCTTCATACGCTTCAGAAATTACCCGGTTTTTATGTTAAAAAGTGTTTGATGCAGTCTAATAAAGATATAGTTATTGGTGATATTGTTTTTAGTATTCCACAGATGGGAAGAGGTTCAGAGCGTTTTGCTTTAGAAGTATCAGAGTTTTATATTCCTCGTTTTTCTTATGTTAATGCTCAAATTGAAGTGGATGGGGTTCTTAAGATCTGGGTTAATGGGAAAGAATGTGACAAATCTTGCCCATGGCCTCTATATCATACATTTGATCATAAAACAGGGGCGCTTATACAAGGAGATAAGAGGCCTTTATTGAGATTGACTTCTGAGGCTTGATTTGGTGAGATAGAGTCAGGGCCTGTAGTTCAGCGGTTAGAACCCCCCGCTCATAACGGGGTTGTCGCAGGTTCGATTCCTGCCGGGCCCACCAACAAAGGAGCGACATTAATCCGATTTGTAAAATGTGGAATTGTATTTGTTGTTACAATATTGGGTGTTATTGTTCGTAATAAATCATAGGCATTTTCTGCAAATACAGCGTGTATAGCTACGATTGTTAAGTTTGATTGGGCGTTCAGCTTTTGTGCGGCTGCGTAAAGTGTATGTCCTGTCGAAATCACATCGTCCATCAGCACAACGTTGTGATTATTATAATCTTCGACATTACTGATACTGACCTGTACATTGCTTGGACTTAATCGTGTTTTTTGTGCGATTAAATAGGGTGCACCAATTTGGTTTGCTATTGTGGCGACCCATTGTCTACTTTCTTGATCTGGCCCAATCAATAAAGGATTTTTTATATGTTCCTTGATATAGTTTCCAAGCAAATACGATGTATGTAAAACTGTACTTTTTATGGATAAAATTTGATCTAAGGTTTTGATTCTATGTAGATGAGGATCAATAGTTATCAGGTTGTCAATTAAGGTTGAAAGTAGCTCTCCAATAATGTGACTACTGATGGCTTCTCCTGTATGGAATTCACAATCTTGCCGTACGTAACATAAATAAGGTGTGATCAAAGTAATCCTGATTTCCCATAAAATTATACCTAGGTTTTGGTGGGGAGCTCGATGTTCAAGGCACTCAAGATGTTCCGCTGTGATTTTGTGAGTTCTGTCAGGATGTAGCCATATCGACCCGTGTATTTCACTTTGGTCAGTGTC
>DAHXKW010000134.1 GCA_027366195.1 Alphaproteobacteria bacterium
TATTATAAGGGAAAAGGAACAGAGCGTAATTTATTAAAAGCATTTTTTTGGTTGAAAGAGTCCGGTAAACTAAGCTTTCCGGAAGCATATTTAAAACTTGGGATAATGTGCTTAGAAAGGCGTGAGTATCAAAAAGCACAGCTATGGTTTCAAGAAGCGGAAAAACGAGGTTTGTCGCAATCTGATATAAGCTTGGGAATTATGATCTATGATAAACATATTATGTCAGAACTAAGCGAAATTAGGTTTAAAACATGTTCTTGCCATAGGATGATTTCCCCCAAAGACCGTTAAGGATGAGATATTGAGATGTAACCAATTTATGTTTTGCCGTAGATGTTTTTGATAGGTCAAATGACCTATCAAGACGAAATCTCATTTATTTTCGTTTCGAATGAACATGGTATAAGTGGTAGATTTGTTTTATTTTTTTGTTTTGTTTTGCGGAGATGAATTTTCATGTATACACCTTGTCTTTGATGACATTTTTTTCAGCAGTTTATGGCTCGTATACCATAGTACAAATAGGGTAATGACCATAATCCTCAGTAGGTACATGAGTGATTCTCCCTTGTTATTTTGTTGTTGTCATATTAATATCCACGCTGTTAATAGTAAAAATAGACATTGCAAAATGAAAAAAAGGGTCTCAAAGTGCATTCTTGTTTTCTGCTGCCCAAAAACTTTCAAATTATGTCAGTATTTTTTTTTAGATGTCTGCCGTAAAATATGCGTTGTAACTACAGAAGTTATTACGTAAGAATCACAAAAGCACTGATCAATCTTGGGCGCATTAATAATTTTAAATTTTAATAATGGTGATAAAATTGGTACAATTTGTCAGGTTAAACAGCATTAAAACACGTGAGCCAAGCAGATTTTCCGATAGAGGTATATAACACAGAGCAGCAGTATTTTACACACAATGGTACTTTCCATCTTACATTTCGAGAGACTGACATCCTTGCTTGTTTATTGGGGCATCAAAATAGAAAAAAGATTGCGGCTATTTTAGACATTAAAGTAAGGACAGTAGATACATATATTTTTAATTTGACACAAAAATTTGGAAAACATTCCTGTATATTGTTAATTGAGTGTATCAAACAATCAAAACAAGCACCAGAATTATTTACCCGTTATTTAAGGCTATTATCGGCGTACGAATTTAAGGTGGCATTGCATACGTTAAAAAATCATATCAAAACTCAAGGTGTTGTGTGTAAAATCATTTGCGACGATACAACCTTAAAACATCGTGTATGTTCTGATTTGGAAATACTGGGGGTTACTTGTTTTGATCGCAAAAAAGATATACAAGAAGTGCGCATAGGCCTTATGAATAATTATTACCAGGATTTTTTTAAGATACTTTCCGAATTAGCACCTTTGCCAATTGTTTTTGAGGTAATAGAACAGTTTACAGCGCGCTGTTTAATTCAACCGTATATTGGTGTTTCTAAAATATTACATGATTCTTTTGATAAAACAAGAAAAAAGTGGTTATGGCTAGAGTGGTTTAAATTATGGAGATTTTGGGTTGTATTTTCTCTAGTTTTCCTGTTTTTTCTGGTTACTTCTTTAGGTGTGTTTAATGTTTGGACAAAAAAAGTAACCGTAGGATCTTCTATTCGTTCTGATTTATGTGTTCCCATAGAATCCAGAAGCCTTTATCGAAAAAAAATTCATGATCAAATTACCGTCTGTTTTCAAGATCACGAACCTATTAAAATCGTTGCCTGGTAGGTATTGGCGGTGCAGGAAAAACGACGATAGCCCACCAGTATGCAAAAATGCAAAATTCAAAGGTTATCTGGGAAATTCATGCTGAAAATAAACAATCTGCCATTGATTCTTTTGCGCACCTTGCTTGGGCTTTATCAACCACTCAAGAAGAAAAAATTGAATTAGAGCGTATGAAAAAAGGAGAAGATCAAACTTGGTACCAAAAACAGTTAATTCAATACGTGAAAGAAAAACTTCTCCGTGTATCATCATGGTTTTTGCTTTTTGATGATGTCAAAACAGTAGCTGACATACAGTACTTTTTGCCAACGGATGAAAAAGTTTGGGGGACAGGGAACATTCTTATTACGACGCGTAATAGCGAAATTGGTCACAATGGTCCGATTAAGCAAACACATGTTGTTATCGTGGAAGAGTTAACCCCCCAAGAGAAATTAGATTTATTTACTAGACTATATGAAGCTCCCGTGATCCAGGTAAAACCATTAAAAAATTTTCTAGCTGTCTTGCCATCTTTCCCTTTGGATATCGAATTGGCTGCTAATTATATCAAAAACACAAAAAGCTCTTACGAAGAATATTTGCAGTGTATTCAAGATGAAAATTCAAAAATTAAAACCAGTATGTCACCTCTCTCATCAGAAACAAATCGTTATGCTAAAACAAGGCAGGGCATTGTGGCTTGCGCTGTTGAGCGTATGTTATGGCAACATAAAGATTTTGCTGCCTTATTATTATTAGTCAGTATGATTGGCCATAAGAATATTCCTAAAAATTTATTGAAAAAATGTACAACACCAGCAGCTGTAGACCAATTTATACAACAGATGTGTCAGTCATCGTTGCTGTCTAGCAAGAAAACGGCTAAAGGTTGTGCATTATCTATACATGGAAGCACTCAAGAATCTGTTTTTCATTATTTGATGAATATTTTAACGGCGGAAGAAAAACAAAAGCTTTTAGATCAATTAACCGATATAATCTGCGATTATTGCGAAGAAGTATTAGAAGAACTGGATTATTCAGTATTACAAACAACAGCACCCCATGTATTAAATTTTTCCCGGTATATTCCTATATCTAATAAAATAAAAATTAACTTTCAGCTTGGTTGTCTTTACTATCATCTCGGTGATTATTCCAAAGCAAAGATGTTTTTTGATGAAACTGTGTTGGAACTTAAGAATATGCGTAGGCTCAATAAAGAACAAAGAATGTTATTATTAAAAATTCTTGTATACCGCGGTGCTGTTGATACACGTATTGGTAACTTTGAGCAAGCCAAAAAGGCTTTAGAAAAAAGTCTGCAAGTCTATGATCAGTTTTTTTCTCAAGATCAAGTTGGGTTAGCACTTACATTAATGTACTATGGGCGTTTATTAGGTGAAATGGGATTTTATGAGGCCGCTATCATACCGTTAAAAAGAAGTCTTATGATTTATACAAAATATTATGGAGACAAACATCCTAAAACAGCGTGGGTTTTGTTCCGTTTAGGGGAGGCTTATTCATGGTTGGGACAAATTGAACAAGCAAAGGCATGTTACAATGAAAGTTTTAAAATATATCAAGAAAAGTATGGTAGAGATCACCGAAGAACACTATGGATACAATCGCGTCTGGGTACTATTTATGAAACAGAAGGAAACTATAAACAGGCTCTATTATTTTCTGAAAAAGCTTATGCAACGTATAAAGAAAAATATCAAGAAGATCGCGGTATTTTTACGTTAATCATGCCACACCTTGGGGATACATACCGTCGTTTGGGCTTATATAAAAAGGCGTTACTATTGTTGGATGCATCTCAAAAATTAACGAGTCGTTATTATGGGGAAGATAATACTTACACCCAATGGTGTGCATCATTTTTGGGAAGACTTTATGTTGATATGGGCTATTATGATATGGCACGCCAGGTTTTAGAGAAAAGTTTAGCAATTCATAAACTACGATTTGGAGAGAATTATCTTAAAACAATGATCATAAAAAGAACGTTGGCCCATGCTTATGTAGGTCTTGGTGAATTGGAGGGTGCAAAAAAATTGTACCAAGATTGTTTTCAATGGTTTGAGAAGTTTTTGGGGAGAAGCCATCCCGAATATGCCAGGTTGTTGTACCGTTTTGGTTATTTATGCTTGTGTGAAAAAGATTATATGAATGCTGAAAACTTTTTGAAACAAGCATTACATATTCTCGAAGCGCATAAGCACGCAGAAACTGATCGGTGCTATGAATATTTAGGTGATCTGTATGCAGCTCAAGGGAAAACCATACAATCAAAACAGGCCTATTATAATGCTTTTTGTTTAACACACAAAAATTTTCCCAAAATATCTGAGCACATGAAGCGGTTAACAAAAAAAATAACATTGATACAATATTGTACTTTTATTACCAAGAGTTTGGTGACTGATAATTTCAGGGGTTCTGTCGCAATTTTTTAAGAGAAGC
>DAHXKW010000151.1 GCA_027366195.1 Alphaproteobacteria bacterium
TATTTACCTCTCGTTGTACTCGTGCTGCTCAAGAAGCGGTTGAAGCTAGAGAACGCGCGCAAAGAGCAGAGAACGCAGCACGAGTACAACGAGAGGTAAATAAGCTGCAGGTAAAACAAGACCAAGTAAGCCAAAAAATGCAAGAATTGTGTGCTCGATATAATGATTTTCTTAGAAACGAATATGCAGGACACGTACATTATTGTGATAACGGAACACCTTCTCACACGTATGAAGATAGGGGTTCTAGAAATAACTCAAGTGGTGCTCTGAATAGGGTGGAGGCGCGAGCAAGAGCAATTGAAAGAGACTTACGTTCTGCGACTCAAGAACAAGCGGATGACGAACGAACACGACAGCCAGTAGAACAAGCCGTAAATCAGTTGCGCGCAAGCCAAGATCTAATAAGACAACAAGTTCAAGAGTTTCGTGATAAATTTAATGATTTTCTTAAAAACGAATATGCACATCACATGCACTGGCGAGATCACGGAACACCTTGCCTAACTTATCATGAGTCTAAAGATTATTTTCAACAATCGTCGGCTCCTGTTTGGTTAAGGCTAGATAGAACAAAACTATACGTTAACACACAACAGGGTGGATTGTTTCAAACTTTAAGACCAGCAGGAGAACAACCAGCAGAACAAGTAGCAAACCAGTTGTCCGCAAGCCTTATTGCGATAAACCAACAAGTAGAGAATTTGGATAATAAGTTTAACAGCTTTCTTAGAGACGAATATGTAAGTCACATACATTACTGTGATAGCGGAAGACCTTCTCAAAGTTATGAAGATAGTAATTCTTATGGTGCGTCAGGGAGGGATGCGCAGGACGCTCTGCACTATACTCAAAGAAGGTTGGAAGGTGACAGAATAGCCTGATAATGGTCACGTAATGCGCTAACAAATAGTTTACAAATTTGAAAAGGAGTATGGCAATGATACAAATCATAAAACATAGTCATCAAATATATTTAAAAATATTTTTAATTTTCTCTTTTTTTATACCATACCAGTTGCTATTGGCAAGTAATACTTATGATGAATCATCAAGTACTCGCAGTTCAACACCCGTATCTGAATTTTCTTTTGCATGCACTGAAGATAGACCAGCATCAGATTCTAGTGAACCAGATCTGAGATGTTTGAATAATTTCTTCTCAGCAAATCAATTGAAGCATCCTAATTATCCAACCGTATGCGAACGTAAACAATGGGTACCTACATTAAAAATTACACCAGAGAATAGGGAAAGTTTATTGACAGTTTTATCAGGTCAAGATAAGGCTTCAATATTTCCGCACATTAAGCAATTTCATGTGTATAACCCCGATCGTTACACATGGATATTTTTTCATCAGTTATCTGATTTAATCAATCGAAAAATCAAGAACGGAGAATTGGCGGAACAACCAACATATAGTCTCCATATTATGGGAGAAATAACAGGTCCATTAGAGTTTTGTTTCCAAGAGATGCATCGTGTTTTAAAAGAAGTTAGATTTAAGATTCACACACTAGATTTTGCATTACGACTTGGCCATCATGAACATGACCCGTTACTAAAGGCTATTACAACAGATATTTTCCGTCCTGATGTGCAAGCTCTGTGTGTTCGATGGACGAACCTCAATGATTATGATATAGAATGTCACGCAGATCTACTATCTCACTCATATCCCAATCTTGAATACCTTGGTTTTCCTTTTAACAAATTAACTGATCGTATTATGCAAAGTAATTCGAACAGGCATGGTGCAATACATAGATTGTGGCGTAATTTAAGAAATTTGCAAAAACTGGATATTCGAGGAAATCGTTTTGGAAACAGTTTAGATTGGTTTATTGAGCAAGATGTAACAAACCAACATAAATGCGATGTACTGCTTGATTTTAATATAAAAACCGATATTTTTAACGGAAAAAGTTTACAAACCTGGCAAGATTCTAATAGAACAATAAATTCAGGGCGGTTTTCTTGTATAGTTAATGAATTTTGGAATCATAGAAGGCGACATAAATGGCCAGAATTGTGGCGTGAGAATCAAAAACAACCTTTAGCATTAATAGCACGATATTTTAGCCATCAATTAACCAGTCTCCCTAGAAATGCAGCGGAATTATGGTTGATAACACATCTTGGCGCAAATAGAGATTTGTTTGAAACAATTAATTTTTCAAATATAGATTTAGGTGCTCGTGTAGACTGTCCGACATTAACTTATATGTTAAATGCTTGTACTGCTAGCCATGTACGTCGTTTTATGCTGGATCATAATCAGTTTGGTGATTCCCCTGAGAGTATGGATGCATTTGATACTATGAAATCACTTTCGCGGCTTGAAGCCTTATATTTAAACGATAATCGCCTAGTAGATCAAAGTTGGTATCAGTATTTGAACGATTGTAATTACCCACAACTTCGGGTTTTGGGTTTGCAAAAACTTCAATTTGACAATTCAAATTGTGTGGCTGCATTAGTTGCTTTATTAACAAGAGCATCTTGGGGATTACCTCAATTACACACTATTGATTTAAGTAATGCTACAGGTAATGTTACGCATTTGTTAATGATTTTGCGACTGCTTGGAGAGCAACGTTATCCAAATTTAAAAACGTTATTATTTCATCACCAAACAAATATTGAATTGCCAGAAGCTGGTGAACAAGATTTTGTAACAAAACTCCAAGATAGCGGCCTTGATTTTCTCAATTGTGAACACACTTTATTATTTGAATCTAATCAGTTGGAGCGATTAAGTCGCAAGATGAAGTCAGCAAAAACTGTTGTAAAAGTTTCACAAATGGGACAAACTCTGCAACCACGCTTTATTATCCCAGGGGATCCAGCAAAAGAAGAGCAGGTCTTACAGTTATCGCAGAGATTTTCTCATCAATTACCACAATCATTATCGGATGAAGGACCATTAACACGTTGTAATTTGAATGATCTCAAAATATTTGATGAATTATATACAGCAGAAATTAATTGCTGTGCACTTTTCCCTTGTTTAACATCACTTGATCTTATTGGGGTCCCTATAACGGGGGTGCAACTTCTCGGTCTTACGAAATTACCATTAACAGCATTAAGTTTAAGCGAGACAGGTGTTTTGCCGACCAGTGAGGGAAATACAGTTTTTTATTGGTTAGACTCTGTGTATTTTCCATTATTAAAATGGCTCAGTGTTGGTAATAGTAGGAATGGTGAACAACAAAGAATTAACAAACTTAATAAAGAAAGTATCCAGAAATTATTTCGTAATTTCCCAAATATCAATTATTTAAATGTGTTAAATCAACCAAATATGCGTACAGAAGATTATTCAGAGTTGGCAGTAGAACTTCATATTCCATACGCATCTCTTGAATATCCCACAACTGATGTTGGGTTTATTTTTAGACGTTTACCATCAATCTTACGACGATAAAGGAGGGCAATATTATGAGAGTTTTTTTCAGCTGGTGCTTTATTATTTATTGGGCAATTTTACCAACATGTATTCAAGCAGCAGAGATTGTCCGTCTGGATAGTCTAAAAAGATTAGCGCCTGCAGAGCTTCGTGTAACTTTGAGTGGTCAAGAGTTTAAGAAAGAAGAATGGGATGAAATTTGGCAAGAGCTTGCCAAAAATAAAGAGCGTGAAATTAATCTCAATGGTGTCCATGCCTATGTTTCTAGGAACGCACTACAAACTTTCCAAAAATTAAGACTGAAAAATTATGGACACATCACTAT
>DAHXKW010000003.1 GCA_027366195.1 Alphaproteobacteria bacterium
TTTTACAGCTTAACTTCTTTCAAAAGCGTAATAGATTCATTCACCAAAGCTGGTAAAGTATTTCGAAAAACTTGCGGTAAAATAATATCCTTCCATATACGCCATACTGGAATACGTAAGGTTCTAGCAGCTTCAAACTGTCCTTTAGGTATGCTCTCTATGCCACCACGTAAAATTTCAGACACATAGGCAGAACTATTCAATCCCAGAGTAATTATACCTACCATGAAAATACTCATGTGAATCTTAAATAAACTAGGTATTACAAAAAAAAAGAAGTTAAGCTGTAAAATCATAGGCGTTCCACGCAAGATAGATACAAAACCATCAAGTGCAAATCGAATAAACCTTTGGTAATGTAATGTTGCAAAAAGGGTACCACCCCATACGCCCACAAAAAAGCTTACAATAGCAAGCATTAAAGTTGTTGCAAGTCCTTTTGCTATAAATGAAACATATTGCCCTAAATCAATCATTAAACAACTCGATCAACAGCAATAATAACCTTTTGTGCAGAAGGTAGAGCCATCTTTTCCAGATTAATAGCATAAGGTAATGGCACATCTTCAGAGGTAACACGCACAGGTGGTGCATCCAAATAGTCAAAAGCATTTTCAAGAACTTGCGTAATAATTTCTGATCCCACGCCACAAAATGGCCAGCCTTCTTCCACAACTACAAGACGATTTGTTTTGCGAATTGATTCGATAACGGGTGCCATATCTAAAGGGCGTAAAGTCCGTAGATTTATAATTTCTGGCTCTATGTTTTTCTCTCGCAACTGAGGCAAAGCCTGCATAACATGATGTAATCCGATTGAAAAACTTACAATCGTCACATCTTTACCAGGTAGCATAACTTCAGATTTTCCGATAGGTAAAGCATATGTCGGCAGTTCTTCTTCGAAAGTCTGGCCATATAGCATTTCATGTTCTAAAAACACAACAGGGTCAGGATCTTCTATGGCCGCCCTTAGCAGCCCATAAGACTCAGCCGCACCATAAGGCGATACAACCTTTAAACCAGGAACATGCGCATACCATGCGCCAAAACTTTGCGAATGCTGCGCCGCATTTTGCAAGGCTGAACCATTGGGACCTCTGAAAACAATGGGGCATCCCATTTGCCCACCAGACATATAATTTGTTTTGGCCGCCGAATTAACGATTTGATCAATAGCCTGCATTGAAAAATTCATCGTCATAAATTCAACAATGGGTTTATAACCTTGAAATGCAAGCCCAACACCTAACCCTGCAAAACCCATTTCAGTAATGGGTGTATCAATAATACGATCCGGACCAAAATCTTTCAAAAGCCCTTCACTTATTTTAAAAGGACCATTGTACTGCGCAACTTCTTCCCCTAATAGCAAGACTTTTTGATCTTCTGTCAACGCATCTCGCAGAGCTTGATTTAGCGCAGCTCTAACTGTTATTCCCATTACTTTTTCTGGAATCTATAATCAACTTCATTATACACAGCCACACGCATACGCGATAGACACGAGGCTTTGGATATGATAGAACATATACATGCGGGTATAGCTCAGTGGTAGAGCACGACCTTGCCAAGGTCGGGGTCGAGGGTTCGAATCCCTTTGCCCGCTCCAATGGTTCTCAGCGCCCATAGCTCAATTGGATAGAGCGTCAGACTACGGATCTGAAGGTTAGGGGTTCGACTCCTCTTGGGCGCGCCAATTTTTTATAAGAATTAATTATCCCTCCCAAGTTTGTTAAAAACATACAATTGATTACAAAAATATAATATTGTATTGTTTTCATATCATCACTTTCAATCATATAGCTATGCTATTTCTTTCTTTGTTCACAATCTTTTGTACAGACATTCCTATTCCTAAACAAAATGATTTTAGTACACGACTAACAAAACTCTCCTCAACTTTAGCCCCTTCTGCTCAGAACGTTCTTATCATAGGTGCACACCCTAATGAGGCAGACCGGTTTTCATTTACAATACCAATTTTTTGGAATAACTCATATGATAAAAATCATTCTTGCCAATTCGTAGAGTTTGATGCTGAAGAAGCAGAAAGACATATTCTTTGTGATTTTAATGATAGAGAGAAAGTAGGACAAGTTGCGAACATGTTAAAGAGTCGCTTTTCTTTAATATGTTTCGATTTCGGCACAACAGGTTATACAGAGTGGGATCAAACAGTATTAAGCCAAATTCTTACACTTTTACAACCCGGAGGAACTCTATTGTTCCCTCTTGAACTTGTCAGAATAAGTTTCAGCAGCTGTGCGTGGAAAATACATTCTCCAGAAGATGAAAAGCCTAATGAACCTTTTGCTGATTTTTTAAGGCGCAATGCAGTAGAAAACCCCACTATTTTCCTTGGAGACTTTGAAGAGGGCTATCAATTCAAATTCCCTTATCACTGCAAATCTGAAGAGCACCGCTCAGAAACAACATGCAAGGAAGCTGGCTGTTATGAAAAAAGTGCGCCTGAAGAAGGTTTAAAGACTGAGAAAAAGAACGGCCTTCGATCTTTTTTGCCAACATACATAGATCAACTACAAAAACTTGTAGGTCCTGGTTTTCAAGTGACAAATAGAGATACAGCTCCATTTTCTGCATCTACAGAACAAAGTGAGCTCTCTACTTATCCTTGGATCGAAATAAAATCTCTAGCTGATATGAGAAGTGCAAATCAGGATCAGTTCGCATAGATTCTTTTTTAACCAATATTCCTGTATACTGCCTGCAGGCTCCCTTCGTCTAGAGGCCTAGGACATCGCCCTCTCAAGGCGGCAACGCGAGTTCGAATCTCGTAGGGAGCGCCATTATTTACACAATCTTCTCTTCTGAAGATTCCACGTCTATTAAATCCCCTGGTTTGCAGTTCAAAACTTCGCATAACGATAAAAGTGTTGATAAACGAATAGCCTTAGCATGTTCATTTTTTAAAGTTGACAGATTGGCTTCTGTAATCCCTACCCGCTTTGATAGCTCATTCAATCTTATTTTGCGCCTAGCCATTACTTCATCAAGACGAATAATAATTTTTAAAGACATCAAATCACCAATTCATTTTCAGCTGATATCTGATGTGCTTCTTGCATAATTTTAAACACGACATACAAACAAGAGGCAATTAAGATTTGGTTCAGATTTTCTGTCCCGAAGCTGACCGAAAGAACATGCGATTTAGTATGTAAGGTTGTAATCACAGAAAAAGCGGCTTCATAAAATGGGTAAAAAATAGTGTATGCCAAATAAAATTGTGTAGCCTTGCTTATTTTGTTCAAAGTGTTTTTTGTAAATGTTTGATCATTTTGAACTCTGCCAATAATGCCATAAAAACAATATAAAACACCGATAAAGAAACCAGCAGAAATACTTGAAATTAGGACTCCAGCCAAACGTTGCATAATACCCATTTGCACCAAAGTTTCATAACTAATCGAAAACCTAGGGGATTGATACCACTGATTTAAAATACCCAAAAACCATTGATCCACAATTAATAAAACCGTAATGATCCCATAAAAAATAATAAACCCTTTTAACCATTCTAACTTGGACATTAATTTTCTCCTTTCAAATGACAATACAATAATGGGCACACCTCTTGCGCATCTCCCTGAACAAAATAATCTTGATTACTTAGATAAACTGGTTGCGTCAAATTAATAGCAACTATATCCCCTTTCGGATTGTGTTGTTTATACCAACGCAAAAACCCACTTTCATCTGTCCGCAAACCTACTGTTAAAACCACATCTATTTTTTTGAGGTCACCCAAGGATATCTGATTCTTCAACCAACCTACTTGTCGATGATTTAAAGGCATAACACCCGTTCTTTGATGTAGTAAATCCACATTTTCAGTCATAAGCCCCCAATTTTTTTTCTGACAAATATCACGTACACACAAATGCGCTAATGAAGGTTCCGCTGTCAGACATGCATCTTTAAACTTATTTAAATTATCCATCATATGTTTTGTTGGTTGAAATTGACGTGGATTGGAAAGAACTTTATAAAAACCCAAATCTTGTAACAATTGATCCATCGTAGGTACAGACTTGGCTGATATCCCTGCTCCAGTGTAAATAACCACTTTTTTATCTCGAATCAGCTTGGCCAGAGATTTTACTGAAAATTGCGTTGGCTTTCCCCCACAAACCACCAAAGGCCTCGCCACTACACCCATATCCTTAGCACTATTCAAATCAGGATCTTTTGGTGTGGGCATAATCTTTAATTTAAGCATCCCTAGCTTGTTTTTATATTCATATATTATTTGCCCCCAATTTTTCCGATCTATTTTCCATTGCCATGTCATTTTTAATGGGGTTGAATCCAGAACTACTTTTATAGCTTCAGATGTTAACACTGGAGGTTTTTTCAAAATCGATATTCCACAAACCAAATAGAGTAGTATCACAAAATCCATTAATATTTACTATACTATCAATATACAGCATAAAATTATCGAATATCAATATTTTTTTATCGAAAAAAATTATAGGTTCGATAAGAGGTATCTTCATTTTTCATGATTATTGATTAACTGGCAGACCACGTTCCGAAAATGGCGTACAATTTCGGAGTATGATCCGAATTTGTCGCCCAACTCTGAACCGATTTGTCTATCTCGCGATTCTTATAAAAAACAGTTTGGTCATGTCACCGCCCTACCCTGGCAAAATGGACTGAAATTATTTTTCACAACCCCAAAAATGAATAGTAAGTCGAAATAGCGCCATCGAAAACAATGGTCCAGAAAATACAATCAACAACTGATTGCGTAGTCATACTGCCTAAAACCTGAGAATTGGATGTCACACAAAATCCCCTGTAACAACCAATAGTGCCAATGATAAGCCCGAAAATACTACTTTTTAAAATAGTTAGCCAAACTGTTTGTAACTTGATCAGTTCTTGTATCGTTAACAAAAAAGTTATCGGAGAGTAATCAATTAAGTAACTCGCGAAGAACATACTCCCTAACAAGCCAGCAATAATAGCCAATACAACTAATATCGGCAACATCAAAGCTGTCACTAAAATTCTAGGGATAACAAGCATATTAATAGGATCAATACCAATAACTTCTATAGCATCTATTTCTTGATTCAAAATCATAGAACCAATTTCTGAAGTAAACGCACTACCTGAACGACCCGCCACAAGCAAAGAACTAATCAAAGAACCCACGTACCGAACATACACAGGTGCAATAACGTAGGGAATTTTATCGAGCTGCCCATAATCCTCTAACGTATTAATCCCTTGATGCGTCAGTACAATACCCACCAAAAAATTTAACAACATAACAATGGGTACAGCGTTCAGCCCAACTTGGAGAATTTGCCCCCAAATAATAGCCCAGTAGATTTTTTGCCTTCCCGTAATAATCATAAAAAAAGCATACAAAATCTTACCAAGGAACTCGACAAACATAATTTTGATTAATATTGTTTTTGTCCCCTTGTGTTTAGACTAGGTTTGACAGTATTATTTGTAAAGAGGTATCTCATAGCTATAAATAAAGTGAAAAAAGATATTCATCCTAAATACCACAGGATCACCATAGAAATGACTGATGGGTCTAAATTTGAAACGCGCTCTACATGGGGAAAACCAGATAGTGTAATGCGCCTTGAAATTGACCGATTGAAACATCCTGCTTGGACTGGTGGAAAAACAGTCTTGATGGAATCAGGGCAAGTCGAAAAATTCAAAAACAAATATCGTAGCATGAGCTTCGAGGATTAATCATCGTATGAATCTTGCGCACATGTCTCCCTTGCTTGAGACATTAAATCCATTTCAAAGACGTGCGGTCGAAGCCATAGACGGACCCGTTTTGATTTTGGCAGGTGCAGGAACTGGTAAAACTAGAACACTTATTGCTCGCTTTGCTTACCTTATAGAAAACGGAAAAGCAGGCATAGGCAATATTCTATTAGTCACCTTCACAAACAAAGCTGCTAATGAAATGAAAGAACGGGCACACGCTATCTTGCAAAGGCCGGTAGGAGGGTCTTGGATTGGAACTTTTCACGCTATTTGTTTACGTATTTTACGCACCCATGCTGAACTACTAGATGTTAATGTAAACTTCTCCATCCTTGATCCTGACGATCAATTAAAAGTAATAAAACAAATAATTCAGGGGGAAGGACTATTAGATAAATCCTTAGCAAAACAAGCCGCTTACCTTATGGGGCGTTATGCTGACCATGGCTACCTAATGGCCAGTGAAATCCCCGAAACAGAACCTGCTCATTTTAGACATTTTTATGATGTTTATAGGCAGCGCTTACGGAATATGCACGCCTTTGATTTTGGCGGCATTATTTTAGGTGTTATTGAATTACTTAAAAAACATCCTGAAATTCGAACATCATATCAACAACTTTTCCGGTATGTCATGGTCGATGAATACCAAGATACAAACACAGCCCAGTACCAACTGCTTCGTTTGCTCGTCAATAAAGAACAAAACATCTGCTGCGTCGGTGATGAAGATCAGTCTATCTATGAATGGCGTGGCGCAAACATTGAGAATATTTTACGCTTTGAAAAAGATTTTGAAGGTGCAGAGGTTATTCGACTAGAACAAAATTATCGTTCTTCTGCTAATATTGTTGGTGCCGCCAGCCAGTTGATTTCTAAAAATAATCAGCGCCTTGGAAAGACACTGCAGGCTGTACAAGACAATCCTAATTTGAATAATAAAGTTACAATACAAGGTGCTTGGGATACTGATGATGAAGCCCGTTTGGTTGTTGATCAAATTCAAAAACTACAAAAACAAAAAGTTTTATTAACTCAAATCGCCATTCTTGTACGCGTTTCATTCCAAACGCGCGAATTTGAAGAAAGACTTACTCGACTCAATATCCCCTATCGTTTAATCGGCGGAATGAACTTTTATGAACGTCAGGAAATCCGAGATGCTTTAGCTTACCTTAGGTTGGTTATCCAGCCTAACGATGGCATTGCTTTTGAACGCGTTTTGAACCTACCCAAGCGCGGAATAGGTCTTACCAGCATCAATAGAATTCATGATTTGGCCGTACAAGAAAATATTTCTTTCCCTGAAGCCGCAAAATTGTTTGCAAAGCAAGAGGGACATCCAAGTTCTAAACAAGCCATGAATGCATTTTTAATGCAAGTCGACCGCTGGCAGTCGAAAGTCCAGGAAATGCCCCATGTGGAATTAGCGCGTTATATACTTGAAGATTCAGGCTATATGACAATGTGGCGCAACGATAAAAGCAAAGAAGCCGCTGCACGTTTAGATAACTTAAAAGAACTTCTGAATGCGATGAAAGATTATGATAATCTAACACACTTCATGGAGCATGTAAGCTTATTAATCGATAACACACCTGAAAGAACAGATGATGCTATTCGTATTATGACCTTACATAGCGCTAAGGGGCTTGAATTTGACTATGTGTTTTTACCAGGCTGGGAAGAAGGGATTTTCCCTCATAGCCGCGCTCTTGCAGAGCAAGGTAACCGAGGACTTGAAGAAGAACGTCGTCTAGCCTATGTGGGTATCACACGAGCACGGCACGGCGTTTATATTTCATACACCATGCAAAGACGTTTTTATCATTCTTGGCAAACCAATGCACCCTCCCGTTTCATCAAAGAACTACCTCAAGAACATATCCAGCACTTCAACCCTAATGGCATTGAAATCCATAGCGCCCCTCAGGAAGGGTTTGTGATTGGCGAACGCGTTTATCACGAAAAATATGGCAATGGAGATATTGTCGACTTAGATGAGTACGGTCTTTATATCAATTTCGATAATGCAGGCATTAAAAAAATATCCCATAAATTCGTTGCAAAGGCCTCGTAAACAGGCATGCTCCTACTCTTCCCCCCCCATTTTAGTGGTAATATATTGCTTATAATTCCTGATACGGATACAATGCTAATTAAGTGGAGAAAGTTAGAATTATAAAATGAAAACCACGCGCTCTTTAAAGCCGAGCGAGGTGCAAAAAAAATGGTGGATTGTTGACGCAACCGATTTAGTTTGTGGACGACTAGCATCTATTATCGCTTTTTATCTAAAGGGTAAGCACAAACCAGGGTACACCCCACATGTTGACTGTGGTGACAATATCGTTGTTATCAACGCAGAAAAACTTCATTTTACAGGCAACAAACTAGAAGATAAGGAGTTCTTTTGGCATACAGGACACCCTGGAGGGATCAAGTCTCGCAATATGACACAAAGGTTGGAAAGCAAATATCCAGAACGCGTGCTAATCAAAGCTGTGGAACGCATGCTTGCTAAAGGCCCTTTGAGAAATCAAATTATGACACATTTGAAAGTGTATGCAGGAAGTGAACATCCCCATGGACCTCAATCTCCGGAGATACTGGATATTGGCAGTATGAACGTTAAGAATAGGAAACGCGCATCATGAGAAAAAACATGAGAAAAAAACCAGCAGAACAAGTTACCGAAGGCGCCCCTCAGCCAAAACAATTTGAACCGATGCATCGTGAACCCAAAATTGATGAGTTGGGACGCGCTTATGCAACAGGTAAGCGTAAAAACGCTATCGCACGTGCATGGATTAAAAAAGGATCTGGGAAAATTGTGGTTAATGGTTTGCCTTATAATGATTATTTCAAACGTCCTGTGCTTAAAATGATTCTGTCTCAGCCCTTTCAGGTAACAAATACAGAAGGTGCTTTTGATATTCATTGCACCATAACGGGTGGCGGACTGTCCGGACAAGCCGGTGCTTTAAAACATGCAATCACTCGTGCGATGATCAATTTCAATCCAGAATTACGAACCTTCTTAAAGCAAGCAGGATTTGTTACACGTGACCCGCGTGAAGTCGAACGTAAAAAACCTGGACGCGCTGGTGCACGCCGTCGCTTCCAATTCTCGAAACGTTAATCCTTTTAGGTAAACTCACAAATTTTTCATTTAAGTTCGCTATTGAACTAGGATACAGATTAGAGTTTATAAAATTGAATAAAAAGATATATAAAAAACAAGAAAAAGTATGTTTTTCTAATATTGAGTAAACATCACCTCTCTTCCTCTAACTTATCCAATAACAGATCCTTTTATTTGTTGATAACGCTGCGTTAAAAACAAAAAGAATGTGCCGCACCCACTTACCACCAAAAGTAACATAAAAAAACTATTCCACCCCCAATATTGCAAAACGTATCCAAGGCCAAGGCCAGTTAACGCACCACCCATATATCCAAAAATTCCAGTTAAACCTGTAGCAGCACCTGCCGCTTTTTTACCGGCAAAGTCTGAGGCCGCAACACCAATTAAAATTTGGGGACCACTAATGAAGAAACCGATACACATCATAACCATAAATTGCGCTACTGGCGTACCTGCGGGTAAACGCCATAAACTCCAAACAGCTATCGTGACACACAACATAAACAGCATCGACACGCGCCCTCGGTCACCCAGCTGATCAGATAAACACCCCGCCACAACTCCACCTATCATCCCCGCAACTTCATAAATCGCAGTGTGCGTAACTGCTGCCATTTTTACATTACCCTTATATTCAGAAAGAAACTTGGGAGCCCAACTCACAAGGGCCATGCGAACAAAATAAAGACAAAAATTAGCCGCACACACAAGCCAAATGCGTGGATTGGTGTACACCCTACTTATCAAAAACTTCTTAAAAGAAGAATCATGACCGTCACAACATTCTTTGTTAATAGTCGGTAACCCAATAGACTCCGGCGTATCACGCAATCTAAAAAAAACAAACACCATAATACCCAAACCTATGATCGAAGGAATTAGAAACATAATTCGCCAGTTGCTTTGATAAATAGCGATTGCACCGCACGCATACATAAGGAGCGAACCAATTTGCTGAGACATATTCCATATCGCCCATTTCGTTCCCAGTTCTTTTCGCGTAAACCAATGCGTCAATAATTTTGCACAAGCAGGCCAACCCATTGACTGAAAAACAGCATTAAATGCGCAGAGCACAATCAAAGAAGAGATGCTCTTACAAAACACTAGACCCAGGTTCGCCAAACAAGCACACAGTAAACCCACAGTCATAAAATAACGTGCATTCGAACGATCACTAACAATACCAGCTAATCCCTTACTCAAACCATACAAAACATTAAAAACAGAAATAACCAAGCCATAATCTAGATCACTAAAATGAAATTCCTGCTGGATATCACGCAAAGCTAAGAAAACATTTTGTCTAATCAGGTAAAACCCCGCATATCCGATCATCATGCTTGATAGAATTCTTAACTGCCATGCTTTCTGCAAACGTTTGTACAATATATATATTTCAAATACTTAATATCATCTTCACTCTTTCAAAAAAACACACGAAAATCAAGATTGATTCTAACAAAGCCAAAAATATGGTAAAGATATAAGTATAGGAAAACATTATTCTCACCTTAGAGAAGGGTCCCCCGTATCACAAAAACAACCCAGGATCTTACTCTGCTTGAGATAATATGGCCAAAAAAATAAGAGGAAGTTAAATAATGGCACAGGATTATTACCAAGTACTTGGAGTAGACAAAAGCGCCTCTCCCGAGCAACTTAAAAAAGCCTATTATAAACTTGCCAAAGAATATCACCCAGACCGCAAACCAGGAGACAAAGCAGCAGAAAAAAAGTTCAAAGAAATTTCTGCAGCGTATGAAATACTATCGGACCCCCAAAAACGTGCAGCCTATGATCAATTTGGAGACGCTGCCTTCCAGCAAGGAGGAGGACAACCTGGCGGTGGACATGGATTCCATGCTGGTTTTCATGCCGGTGGTGGTTTCGGCGATATTTTTGAAGAAATGTTCAATATGTTTAATGGTGGACAAGGACGCCAGGCTAAACCTGACATAAGGCAAAAAGGCAATGATATCCGATTTGACGTTGTTATCGATTTAGAAGAAGCTTTTCATGGTACAAATAAAGACTTAAGATTTTCGTGTCACACATCATGTAATACCTGCAAAGGTTCTGGTAGCGCCGACGGCGCAGCACCATCAGCTTGTTCTCAGTGTGGAGGATCTGGGCGTCTTCGAGTACAACAAGGTTTTTTCATCCTGGAGCAAACATGCCATGCTTGTGGAGGGGTCGGCCTCAAGATTTCAAATCCTTGTACAAAATGTGCTGGTACAGGACGTGTCTATCAACCTAAAAACTTAAATGTAAAAATACCTCCTGGTGTTAGTGATGGAACTAAAATCCGTATATCTGGTGAGGGTGAGGCTGGCTTGCGCGGCGGTGGTGCAGGAGATTTATATGTACATATTTCCGTCCGCCCGCATAAAATTTTCAAGCGACACGACAATGATTTACTTTGCAACATCCCCATCCCTATGGCTACAGCCATATTAGGTGGTACTATCGAAATACCTACGATAGAAGGTAAACCTCAAGCTGCAGAAGTTCCTGCGGGTACCCAGTTTGGACATAAAATTCGGATCAAAGATAAAGGAATGAGTATTCTTAATAACCCTGTAAAACGCGGTGAAATAATCGTTGAACTTGATATAGAAACACCAGTCAATCTAACGCCTCGCCAACAGGAACTCATGAAAGAATTTGAAGAAATTGCCAAAACTCACAGTAATAGCCCTAAATCTTCAGGGTTTTTTAGCCGTATGAAAGATTTCTTCCAAGGACGCCGCCCTTAAATTATCTGCTCTCACTCTCACTGTCGGTTTGACAACACTTCTTTATTTAATGCGCTTAATTCGGTAATAGACTGGTCAAATATCTTTTGTTCTGTTTTCGTTAGTTGTAATTCATCAATCTGACAAATACCTGTTGCATCTACCCAACAAGACTGCCCTATGTATATATCCTCATCTTTATAAGGAGCACTAAGTGTAACAAGTGTTTTTTCATTTTGTAGAAAATTAGAAAATATCTGAAAAATTGCAGCAGCTGCACCGAAATAAGGAGACTGAGTTTGATATAATTCTGTAATTTTTGTACCCGCTTGTTTGGTCTCCTTAATCATATTTGCAACATCTAAGGGATTCATATAATCAGAAAGAGGAGCACCATTAACGGTTGTATAATTCGGTAAAGGGAGCATTTTATCATTGTGCACCCCAATAACTTTTGTTTCTACAGCTGCAAATTGCACACCAAGATGTTTGGCAACATAATAGCGAAATCGAGCTTCATCAAGACTTCCCGCCATCCCAAAAACTTGTTTTTTAGGATATCCCGTAATATGTTGAAAAAACCAAGTCATTGTATCTACAGGATTAGTAACAACCAAAACCATACTGTTTGGCGCATAAACCTGTATTATGGGCGCAATTTGCTTAAAAACATCTATATTCTTATACAGCAAATCTTGCCTAGTCATATGCGCAGAGCGCATAAACCCTGCTGTTATAATAATAAAATCAGCACCTTTAATTTGAGTAATATCTTCAGAACTATATACGGGCGCCATATAAGTACTTTTTCTAGCAGAAAAGGCGTGTCCAATGTCTAATACTTTCCCATATGCTCGCCCTGGGGCTACATCGTATAAAAATATCTCTATATTACGCAAACTTGCCAAATGTTGGGCTAATACGCCACCAATTGCACCTGTGCCAATTAATGCGATCTTTTTCATGACCACTCTTTCAAAAAATTCACGCCTGCCAAAATACCTTCTTGACTAATACTATGCCCAACCCCAGCACATGTTACAGACTTAACATAGACCCCTAGTTTGATCAATTCAGCTTCAGCATCTTTCATATAATGGTACCTCACAACAGAATCTTCCAGACCATGCACAAGTAGAGCATGCTTTTTCACACCTGCGTCTAACTCATTTTTGAATGGGTAGTAGCTACCAGCATAACAAATCGCCACTTTCATTTGATGGCAAGTTACTAAAGTATCCAAAGCAATCATACCTCCCTGGGAAAAACCAACAGGAATAATTTGGTATGTAGGAACCTTGTGAATTTTAGATAACTCATCAATGTAGTTATGGATTACAGGTCTGATGGCTAATAGTCCATTTTTGATATCATCCAGGGTTATATTGCTAATATCCTTAAACGGAAACCACATGTATCCATTTTGTAAATAAGGATGCACATAAGGTGCATTAGGTGCAATAAACAAGGTTCCTGGAAGATCCGCATCCCAGTACCGACCTATATTGATTAAGTCTTCCCCATTAGCACCATATCCATGCAGAAATAAAACTATTCGATCAATTTGGGAAGCATTCTGAAATGATACTGCTTGTAAAATAAGAACCTCCAAAAAGAATCCCTAAAAAAGGATTTCACGACCTTCTATCTAAGTCAACTTTTCGAACTAAATCAATTAAATTTCTGCTTTGGTTAAACAAAACGCATGTCTTTTTATCCCCATCAATCTAATATAGGATGGATATTATAAGAATTTCTTGTTCACTTTGAAAACTTACAAAACTAAATGGATGGGACATACCATCACCATTCGTAAAGATGGAATTGCTGGGCGCGCTAATGGCGCAATCTGGATTGATATGGATGGTACCACTATCCTGGCAACTACTGTTATTGATGAATCAAAAACTGAAATTTTAGATTTCACCCCATTATCAGTTCATTATTTTGAAAAAGCGTATGCAATCAACAAAATTCCTGGAGGTTTTAGCAAACGAGAAGGAAAGCCACAAGATCACGAAGTGCGCACTGCTCGCTTAATCGATCGAGCCATTAGACCACTGATGCCAGATGGACTTTGCAATGAAGTTCAAATTATATTAACGGTTTTGGGATATAATCCTGAAATTGATACAGCCGTACCTGGTTTGTTAGCTGCTTTTTTATCTCTAAAACTTTCGGGATTACCACTCAAAACCTCAGAACAAATGTGTGGGGTTGCCATCGACCAGTTTTTCTTTGCTGTTACGTCAACAAAACTTATCATGGTAGAAGGTGAAGGGAAAGAAATACCTTACACAACCATTTATAAAAAAGCTCAAACAGCTATGCACCAAGCCCAAGCCTTGTTTGAATTTATGGAAAAAATCATCAAAAAAACTACTAAATGCAATATTCAGCTATATACACCAAACTCAAAATGTGAAAACGCTCTCTCCGATTTTTCTTCTGAATTGCAAAAAATTATTACCATTACAAAGAAAAAAGAACGATCTGAAAAATTGCAAAAGTTGAAACAAAAAATCATAAAAACTTTAAATCATAAATATTCTGATTTTGATATTCAAAAAACCTTTCAAGACTTCTTATCAAAAAATATAATCCAGCATTTTAAAACCACAAAAAAAAGACTGGATGGCCGCAATACCACTGAGATTAGACCCATATCCATAGAGCTAGGCATTTTACCTAATACTCATGGCTCTGCTCTTTTTACAAGGGGGGACACACAAGTACTCACAGTATTAACAGTGGCTGGAGGAGACAAAAAACAATTTATTGATGATCTAAAAGGACATACAGAAAATTTGATATTTCATTATAATTTTCCTCCTTTTAGTGTTGACGCAGTTGATCGTATAGGTACGCCTTCACGCCGTGAGATTGGTCATGGATATATTGGATTTAGGGCTATTAAAAACGTGTTACCTAACAACCCAAATTATACTTACCGCATCGCATCAGAAGTATTATCGTGTAACGGCTCTTCATCAATGGCAAGCGTTTGCGGTGCATCCCTAGCATTATATACAGCGGGAGTTCCCTTAAATAATATTGTTGCTGGCATTGGACTTGGCTATATCAAAATTGACAAACAAGACATTATATTAACCGATATTTTAGGCGATGAAGATCAGCTGGGTCTTATGGATCTTAAACTTGCAGGAACAACCAAGGGAATTACAGCAATACAAATGGATGTAAAAGTACCTGGCATTCCTCTATCAATTTTATCGAAAGCTCTTTCTCAGGGACGCACTGCTTTATCAGAAATTCTGAAAACAATGAAAGCATGCACTGCTTCTACAGTCAACATTCAAACCAACAT
>DAHXKW010000010.1 GCA_027366195.1 Alphaproteobacteria bacterium
ATCAAGTTCATGCCCTTTACTATCAACAGCACGCCACAAAATGAATGTTTGTCCGTTGATTTTAATATTCATCTCGTCTAAATGCCATTTATCGGTTGGTTTGTGTTCACGTTTTTTAAGCACATCTTTAAACATAGGACCAAACTTAACGCACCATTTCCTAATACTTTCATGGCTAACTTCGATGCCTCTATGCGCCAAGCCTTCTTGTATATCACGGTAACTATCATTGAACCTATGATAACGCCAAATTGCATAACTGATAATACACATTGGAAATCTGTGCCTTTTGGGAGAAAGCTTTTTTTTGTCCATTTAATATCTATTTTCCGTCCTCAACTTCATCTGATTTTAACAAAATTAAATCTGCAATCCAAAATCCTAACTTAAGTTGACGATGCCCGAAAAACAGTGTATATAGTTTAACAAATTTTAGTGTACTGCTTGTGTTTGTGTTTGCGCTTGCGCCGCTGCACGCAACCTCTTTGCTCTTTGAGCCTTTTTGATTCGTTCAGCAATTTCCATAACCTGATGATCTGTTAAATGCTGACCTGGCTTTAAAGTACCTTCATCTCTTAATTTCTGCTCCAGAAAATCTCGTGTTGATACATGAGGTGGAGAAACCTGATCTACCTGACTGCCCGTTGATGCGATTAATAATCCAGTGATATACAAGATACACATGATGACCTCCATTGCATGATAAAAACTCTGACATTATAATGGCTTATGTTTCTACCTTTGTCTAGCCACGTTAAAGTGATATTACACTTCTTAACAATTTCTCTTTCATTTGCACATGATTTTGCACAAGCACTGTTAACACCGAGAGATTTAACTGCCACTTCAGCAATGTCATCTCTACCGGCAGCTTCTAGTGCTAATGCTAGACCAGAGTTTGACTTAATAACTCGCAGGACTTGCCTTAGTGTGGATGGTGGAGGGTTAAGAGGTGTTTTCCCAGCTGCAATTCTTGCTCATGTCGAACAAAATCTAGGAAAACCAATTAGTTCTGTCTTTACAGCGGGATTAACAGGTACATCCACTGGCGCACTAATTGTACTCGGTCTTGCTGCTTTTAGCCGCACATCTAACCCTTTTGCTGTCGGTACTACTGGAGTACAACCACTATTCACAGCCCAAGAACTGGTTAATTTTTATAAAGACCACAAATCAGAAATTTTCAATGATCATTGTTGCTTAGGGTGTCAGGACAACAATCCTCAAGATTCTACAGGACACAATTGCACTTGTTGTTCTTGCTTTGGCAATTGTCTCAAGAAAATGTTTTGGAACTGTCTAACATGCCTTGGTTGTTGTTCAGTTGAAAATTGCTGCGGGCTATGCGGCTCTCGATATGATCGTTCTCATTTTGAACAATTATTACGCGCAACTTTTGGCGATAGAAAATTAAAAGATGTCTTAGTTCCTGTGCAAGTTGTTACTTTTGATTTGCTCAGCAACAGCCCTATTGTTTTTAATTCAGTTGATCATGGCGATATGTCCATGGTTGATGTGGCTTTAGCCTCTACCGCTGCACCAACATTCTTTCCTCCTGTAGAAATTAAAGATTCTAGAGGAGTCGTTTATCAATGTGTTGATGGTGGTATGCATGAAAATAACCCTGTTTTTTCTGCTCTGGCATTTACCATAGAAAACTACCGCAAAGAATTTGGTAACGAACTAGATCTTAACAGCATTAGAATCTTATCTGTCGGGACAGGAAGAAAAAACAGAATTGCATCCTTCGATGGATTCAATAGATCTGGTCTTTGTGGCTTGGTACGTCCCATTATTGAAATATCGCTGGATGGTACCAGTGAAGCTGCTCATAGGAACATAGCTCACATATTAGGGAAAAATGAAAACTATGTACGCATTCAAGTAAACTTGGATTCCCAAGATTCAAAAATGGATGATCCAAAAGTTGTAAACCATTTACATGGTGTTGCTAACCAGCTTTGTTCCAGTCATACGGAGCTTCGCATGTTTTTACAATATTTATCTCATGGTCAATTATTACCTGAAGAAGATAGAGATAACACGGGTAATGTTTCACAATTTGCCCAAGGTCTATTATCAGATCTATAAATGATAAAAACTGATCCTACCCCGTTTTAGTGGACACGGTTACGCGACATTTTTTGACTGATTTTCGAAACACAGAGGTGAAACGGAACCAATGGAAGAATGTCTGCGCAAGCGATTATAATAGGCTTCTATGTAATAGAAGATGTTTTG
>DAHXKW010000019.1 GCA_027366195.1 Alphaproteobacteria bacterium
GACACTGACCAAAGTGAAATACACGGGTCGATATGGCTACATCCTGACAGAACTCACAAAATCACAGCGGAACATCTTGAGTGCCTTGAACATCGAGCTCCCCACCAAAACCTAGGTATAATTTTATGGGAAATCAGGATAGACACCTCTTCCGCCGCTGGAGAACTCGTATTCCATGTGTGCGGCGCCATTGCTCAATTTGAGCGCAGACTTATTGTTGAGCGAACAAAAGATGGTATTCATGCCGCTCGATTAAGAGGTACACATCTAGGGCGACCCGTATTAGATAAAGAAAAAATAACTGCTGCCTTGAAACTAGTTGATTCCGGCCTATCCCCAACACAGGCTGCTAAACAGGTACAACTAGGCCGCTCTACTGTTTATCGGGAACTGAAACTCAAAAGATGAACAACTAAATTATATAGCACTTTGATAAGAAATTCACCCCACTTCGACAAATGACAAACGCACAACCTTATTGTTTATTATCCGTAATGGCTCAACTTTATTGTGGCAACACGTTAATTTTCAAGGTGAATATGATTTTCTGCAAGTGCTTGAAGAAGCGTCCAGGATTTTTGATATTGTTAAAATTCTAGCATTTAAGATAGAAGATGTTGTTGATTAGCATGCAATATTTTGGACACGAAAAACAATGTTAGCGCCTTTATTTAAAGGATGTGACAAAGTTTCATTAGGCATTGTGGGGAAATATGCGGAAAAACCCATATTATGTTGAACTGCCAGAGACAACAAACCGTTCGTCACTTTAATAACTTCATCTCCAGCACAAGCAGAGACTAGAAAAAAACAAATGATACCAGCAACATGTTTGATCCTAAAAAGAACAATCCAAAATTATTCTGGTTCTTTATAAATTTTTTGTCAATTAGCGAATTCTTGGCAGATAAATCAATAGATTATTAACTGATTATTTACGTGTAAATAAAATGACCGAGTATCTTGATATTAGGATCCGTCCACATTTTAAATTTTTATTATTTTCGAGCGATAAAATATCTTGTTTCTATCAATGCGAGATGTTTAACAAATATTTAATAGCAGGATGAAATTTAAGTGAATCAGGACTTCCACTTTCACCACCACTCTCACCGCCTCCTTCTTCAGGGTGAAGAGGGATCATACAACTACAAGCATAAGAAATTCCACATATAATACCAATGATAGTGCCCATAGCACACAGCCACACGTAAAACTTCACCATATATTCGTGACAAACACAATTAAGTAAACCGCTGCCAAAGGAACTGCAAAGCTCCAAAGAACCTAAACAACATTCTCCACAGCATTTCCCGAAAGAATCACAACAATTTCGACAATTTTCACGTAAACATATCAGTGATCTACCATTTTTTTCAGTAGTTTGCTCTGCTTGCATAGATTGATATAAAGAATTACTTTCCTGAGAATGTTCTGGAATTTCTATTTCAGATGCTAAAATAAGACCAACGAAAAATGGGAACATGCAGCCAGTGCACGTTCACGATGGCGTATGTTGATGATAGTTCCGACGTTGATCTGGTCGGGCACTAATGGAGCCAGTCACGATTTCGGTGCACGTAGTTGGGAACTAGATTGGTATGATAAACATTTTCAAATTTCATTTGCGAACTAATAGGCCCAACACGGACCGACAGTAACGAACGTGCGAAAATGTGCCACAAATAAATTCCTCTACTGATGAGTGACAACTAAAAGGTGTTTGCGGGTTCCAACTCCAAGAAGCCGATCGCTTATTGGAGCTTTAATTAAAAAATATTAACTT
>DAHXKW010000024.1 GCA_027366195.1 Alphaproteobacteria bacterium
GATGGTGATTTTAAAGCAAGGCTTATTGCGCTTTCTTTAAATTCTTTGGTATATTTTCTGGTTTGTCTTGGCATGTTAATCCTCCCTCGTTAATGTTCATTTTACTCGTTTTTTTGTGTCCATTAATTCGGGGTAAGATCATTTTTTTGTGTATCACAAATGTGCGATTTTTTTTGAACTTTGTTTCCATAATGATGGCTATTAGCTAACACGTTGTAATACTCAGTGTCCATTGTGCAAGACCAAATACCTTCTTGGGTATTCTCAAAAGTAGCAAATTTCTTTTTCTGATGTGCCTTCTGTATTTGATGAGCATCAAAACACACATCAAATTTCCGTTTGGCAATATCAACACCAACGTATATCATAGCATGTGATCCTTTCATTTCCCTTCTAGTATTCGATCCTGATTGCGAGCAATCAGATCATGGTTACCGTTCGGAATATTGTGGGTTATCAATTACGGCAGAAAGGATCACGAATACTGACTTTCGATCTATTCCTAAAATGATCTGCCATAAAAACAATGCATCCTTCCTGCACACATCAATTGTATTCAATTAACTCTGATAACCCTAAGATCAAGATACTAGCTATATTATCATCTTTTCTCTGTTGTTTAAGTTTACATTACGTAGATACAGATAATCAAAAAAATAGGCATATATTAAACGATCGAAAAATAATATAGACAATCCAATCAGTCCTGAGACAAAAGAATTTTGCTCAATTAGTGAATTAACTGAATGAGAATGTGTGATTATTTCGATCAACCACAACAACATAGATAAAGGCCAAAAATGAATTTTTAGAAGACTGAATATGAAAAAATATGCGTACATACCACGATAAATAAAACACCATCCACCAAAAATTGCAGCACTCCAATTCAAATTCGCCTTTTTACCTGTAGCATGATATTTATCATAATAATCGAGATAGTGTTGCGTTTCCTTGCATATTTTTCCATCTTTATCTCCTCTTTTTTTGATATCATTGAAAAATTGTTCTCTACTTATTGTGATTGTTACCATGATCTTACCCCGTTTTAGTGGATACTGTTATGCGACATTTTTTGACTTATTCTCGAAACACAGAGGTGAAACGGAACCAATGGTAGAATGTCTGCCCGCAAGCGATTGTAGTAGATCGCCCTAGAAAGCCATTTAAGCAATAATGCAGTCTTTTTTTTGTTGTTCTCCTTGCGAACAAAAAGTATCAAGCAACTCTTGTGCTCTTACATGGCCCTGTTGTGCTGCTTTTTTATACCACGATGCAGCTTCTTGTAGATTTTGCCTGCGACCATATTTACCATAGTGGCATACCTTTCCAAGCTCAAATTGTGCTCCAGCATTCCCTTGATTAGCTGATTTTGTCCATAGACTAATCGCATTATCTGGGTTTTCGTAAACATGCTGTAGTTTACATATATTCCAATCTCCGTAAATACAACCTAAATTGAATTGTGCGCTAGCATTTCCTTTAAGAGCAAAATGTTCTAATGTTTGTACGGCTTGAGCTGGATTTTTAGGAATATCGTACTGTGTTGCATCACCTAAGATTTGATGTACAGCAAAAGCAATATAGGCATCGTCATAATCTTGTTTTAGACTTTTTTGTAAGTATTCTATAGATTTTGCTAAATTTTTAGGCACACCCTTGCCATCTTCATACATTTCTGATAGTTCAAACAAAGCTTTGCCGGATTGTTTGTTTGCAGCCCTTTGATAATACTGAGCAGCCTTCATATAATCTCGAGAAATATTCAGGAATCCTTTACGGTAAATATCACCAAGAGTTTCCTCAGCCCTCATGTTGTTTCCAAGGTCAGCTGCACGGAATAATAATTCTAATATTTCATCTGTGCTATGGGTACCGCCAAAAACATCCCACTTATTGATATATAATAACGCGAGTGCGGCTTGTGCTTCTGGCAACTTGCCAATTGCTTTTTGATAATATACCGCAGCTTGCAAAAAATCCTGCAAAAAACCATCTCCGTTCTTATACATTTCGGCGAGTCTATAGGCAGCTTCTGCGCAATCTCGATTTGCTGCATCTTGCAAACGTGTTAACGCACTTGCATTTCCGGTGCTTATGAAGTCTTTAGCCCAAATTTCAACTTGTTCTGTAAAAGAACCTGGAGTACTAGCAGCAGCAGCTGTCGTTGCTAATTTTCCACCTAGCAAATCAGCTTGTACGCTTAACACTGGTCTTCCAACCGTTGTTCGTATTTCCCCCGTTTCTGACATGAGTCGTATTAAGTCATTGAATTTATGGCGTGACAGTCTTGTTCCATAATTTTCTGTGGTACTACCACGTGTATGTATACCGATTACAGATGGACTGCCAAGATTGCTAATCCATATTGGACTTCCACTTTGACCAGGAGACGTGTCAATTTCATAAGAAAAAGTTTCCGATTTAAATGGTTTTTTTAAACGATTAAACATCGTCCACATTTCCCCATCTTTATCTCCGGGATATCCTGAAATTTCAACGATTTCTGTACCTAAAGCATCATCTTCTGCACTTGCTAGTCCCATGTATCCAATACGTTCTTCAGCTGGTCTTGCTAGTATTAATAAGGCAAGATCAAAGTTTTCATCACCAGAGCTCGATATTTCCCATTTTTTATATATGTACATTCTAACAATAGGAATGGTGCCAAATGGTGGCGTAGCTTTCCCATTTACACCAGGTGAAAAAGATACGTTTTGTGCCCGTCGGCCACAATTAGATACATTATGTGCGCATGTCAAAACATGGTGAGGGCTAATTAAAACACCTGATCCCAGGCCCAATGTTGATTCAAGACGTCCTATTGTGCAATGTGGCCATTGATTTGTGGTTTCAACACGTGTCCGCTCATTTATTGGGGTTTCCCGAGTAGACAAAGCACATTGTTGTACCCCCTGTATAGGTAATTTTGCCATTTTCAAAATGGAGCGCCCAGATGGTCCTTTTGTTAAGTGGTCATCCAGTTGTTTGTACGAAAATTGCACTTCTTTAGATAATTCATGGCATACAAACTCTTCCAGTTGCAGATGACCTTCGTCTTGTCTTGGGAAAATTTCCCGTTCACCTCCAGTACCGTAAGCACTTACAGGTATTACCATCAGAGAAATACTAAAAAACTTCAACGTTTTCAACATGAATCCGCCAAAATAAAAATAAGATGAAATCATTATAATGTATATTAAAAATCTAAACAATTAAACAAAGAGAATTTATTTTATTTCTTATTCTTGTGGAGTGGGCAGAATTTTGTGGGAATTGTGTTTGTATAATAGTCAGTGATTTATTATAGAAAAATAGTGCTTGTTTTTTAAGCTGTTTCAATTTACTTGGGTCTGTCATTGGAATAATATGAGTTTTTTTATTGTTTAAGTCTCCCAAGTACTCGAAACAACGATAACTTTCAGGATGACATTCTTTTTGTAGAATTAAAAGTGCTTCCTTAAGCTGTTGTTCGGCAATATCAAAATTGCTATTTATAACATTGAACCATCCAAAATCTTTTAATACTAAGGCATAATCAACGTGATTTTTCCCATATCGTTTAGCATATGCTTGTAAGCTTTTTTCAAAATATGTTTTAGCTTTTTGATATAAACCAAGATGTGTATACAAAACAGCCAACTGTTGAAACATATTAATAGTTTTTTCATGGTCTGCACCAAAATGTCGGCAATATTCTCTAAAACTCTCTTCTAATAATGTTTGGGCTTTTTTATAGTCTCCTATGTCTATATACATTTGACTAAGTGGTATAGCAGCCCAGTATGTGTGTATATGTGCGGTACCGTAATACTTTTTTGATAATTCAAATCCCTCTACAAGAAACTTTTTAGCTTGTTCATACTGACCGTAAATCCTATACATTTCACCGAATTTTGTTGTAAATATAATAATTTCAAGGTTGTCCGCATGATGTTTTTTTAAGCCTTCGTAACTTATTTTGAAAGCATCTAGTGATTTTTTATAATTGCCAACTCGTCTATAATCCATACCTAATAATCCAGTAATAAGTAATGTTTTGAAATGATTTTGACCATATAATTTTTTTATGATTAATAAACTCTGTAAATGATAGTTAATCGCTTTTGGATAATCACCCATATTGAAATAAATTGATGCAAGGTCTGAAAGTGCCAAAGAAAAACCAAGGGTATTTCTGCCATGCTGATTATAAAGATTAATACTATTTACAATTGTTTTTTTTGCTTTTTCAATTTCGTTAGTAAATCGATATATACACGATAGATGCGATAATATTATTGCTTGTTCTAATTTATTGTATAACGGTAGTTGATGGTACATATTTATACTTTTTTCAAGTAAAAGTTTTGCTTTTTGATAATTACCCAAAGATCTTTCTGTAATTCCTAAATAAGCCAAAGTTCTTGCTAGCCGAATATGATTTGTATTTTTATAATAGGCTTCAAAACCATCCAAAGTAGGTTCGAGGAAGTTTTTCGCTGATGTTGGATTACCAAGTTCACAATACATGCTGCCCAATAAAGACTGCAGAGTATAGCGATTGAGGTTGTTATGCTGATGATTAGATTTGCTTAAACAGGCATTTAAATGTCGAATCATAGCACGCATTTGTTCGCTATCAGTTTTTTCTAGTAGGGTTGCACAATGTTTTTCAAACATCTCAATGACCGAGTCAATATATTGCTGTTTTTGCTGCTGTGGTATTTTATGGCACAAATATTCCCATATATTTTGCTGAATACTACGATGCATGAATAAAGTTGCTGTATTAGTGTTTGTATTGGCGTGATAGGTCAGTAGAGATGCTTGTGCCATTTCTCTGATAAACGAATCAACAACAAGTGGGGCACACAGCTGAGTGAGTAAATATTTGGAAATATTTTGACTATCAACCATACATACAAGGAATAACAAGCTGGCAAAAGCATTATGCTTAGACAAAATCTGATCAATCGTACAAGCAATAATTTGATAACGTGTTTTTTGATAGTTACTTAAATCTCCTGGCGGTAAGATTGTATCTAAATCTTTTTCAGGTAATTGCCTTTGTTGTAATCTTTCTAAGTAGGTACCATAGGAATTTTTTGTATTTTTTATGAAGTAAGCAGCTACAGATACATCAAGTGGGAATGGTGGAATCTTTTCTAAAAAATCTGATAAAGGTTTGTCTGGTTTTTGTGTATCCTTGCCTTGGATTCTTTGGAACAAATCAAATTTTTCTTTCGCAGTTAATTCATCAACAGCAATAATGTGCGAGTGTTCTACAAGTCCTTGCGATACGATATTTTGGTTACGTGTTGTCATAAGTATTTTGCCTTTACCCCAAATAAGGGGATCAATAGGCAAAAATGCTTGGATGTCTTTTAAAATTTCCACATTATCAAAAATCAAAAACCAGTTTTTTACATGTTTTAATTTTTGCTGCGTTAAATAGGTTAGCTTCTTTGCGTATTCCACTTGATTCTCTATCTTTTGAGTATGCTCAAGCTCTTGTTTTTCTTCCTGTGTTTTAGACAAAAAGTAACACAAATTAGCGAAAGAGCTTAGGGTAGACTCTTTAGTTTCTGCGTTGATTTCCCAAATAACAGAAGCTTTTGTTTGTCTTGCATATTGACGTGCTAGGGTTGTTTTACCCGCGCCGCCAATACCCATCAGGACAACAATATTTGTTGATTGTAAATTACTAAATAAAGCATCTATTCTTTTTATTATTTTTGAACGATTTAATGTCTGCGATACAAGTGGGAGAGGGGAGTCTGATCGAATTGTCTCGTTTGGTTGAGACGAAAACCATAGCCAACACGATAAAATAAAAATTGTACCTATAGTTGATAAGATCGTTGTTTTGATGAGACGGTGCTGATTTTGAGGTGGTTCTTTTGTGGGACGAGCAATAGGAATTTCTGTTTTGGCTGATAAGCTTTGGCCAGCAAGAGGTTCAGAAGCAGAACTGGGTACATCTGAAGGAGGAAAATTTTTTTCAGATGTGGCTTCATTCGGATTCTCATTAGGAATTTTTGGACTATCATTGGCATCAGAACGTTCAGGCAGAAGATCTATCTGAAGAGTGTTCTGTTGCAAAGGTTCTATTCGTTTATCAAAATTATCAATAGGTACTAAACTGTTTAGCGTTTTTAGAAAATCAAGTTCATAGTCTTCAGAATTGTTCATACTGAAGGCTGGAATATCACCCTTACTACGTTGAATCACACGTATACTAGAACGTTCTAGATCTTGTTCTATACGCATTTTAAGCATTTTGTCATAGCATTCTATTTTAAAAACAATCTTTTTATGCTTGAATTCATTTTTCAAAGAAGAAAGAAATTCTGAAAATTCATGTTTTCTTGATAAATGCATAAAACGTCTTTTAAGTTCGTCGACAAAAGTTAACTTTTTTGCTTTTTCGGCCAGTGTCCCACGATCACTTACATGGAACTTTTCCTTAATTTTTTCAATATAATTATCTATAACCTTTGGTTGAATTTCTAAAATTTTAGCTATTATTTTTGTTTCTCGAATTTCTATCAAACAGGCTAAAACGTCTAATTCTCGATTTGCCAGATGAGGTTCCACAATCACCTCAAGGAATAGCCGTTAAAAATAAGTATACCCGCTCAGAATGTATTAAACAATTTTATCATTTCCACAAAATTCTCCTGATGAACTTATTTACCAATGCCTTACAGTTTTTAGATATAAACCACCATGTAATACATGTGCAAAAAAAGAATCTATTTTTGCTGGGGGATCTGCTTCACCATTTTGGCGTAGTTAACGCAAAAGGTTAATGTAATGTTTTTACCAAATCGTACCGCAAAATGTGCACAAAAAAATTTGTTGTTGCTGTTTTTAGTTAGTCCTTTGTTTGTATCAAAATTATTTGCTGCTGAACCAGAACAAAAGGTGAGTGCCAGGCACAGTGCCTTAGGTTCTGATAGTTGTAGGTGGAGTAGTCGATCTACTACACCAGACCATTTAGATACATCTTTTACGCATTTACTGCTTCAAGAAATACAGGCTTATCCTGGGTGGATATTTCAAGACAATCCTGGTGGAGGTGATTGTTTTTACTATGCTGTTGTTGATCAATTATATATCAATCAGCACAGATTTTTAAATAATGATCTTAATATTAGAAATGGTATGAAGCCTCATAAAGCTTTAAGAGAAAGAATAGCTCCAGAAACAAGAGATGGAGATTGGGCTGGTGACGATGAATTTAGATCATTAGTAAATTCATTTGATATAGTTTTGGCAGTTAGAACCCCGGGAGCAGAATATACTTATCATTATTTAGATGAAAGAAATGGAGCGTATACAGTCAAATCTCCAACAGATGATAAGCTGGCTCTACCAAGTAATAAATTAATAATCAAAATTGCTGCAACAGAAAAAAGTGGTGGGCATTTTGTTTCAGTTCGTCAGGAAAAACAAAAGCATGATCTTACAACAAGTTATGGCCGTATTTGTGCAGAGTTTGAAAAACCTGAAATAAAAGCTTTTTTCGAAACATCATTTGCAAACAGGGATATTGTTGCATTTTTAGGATGCACGGGGTCCGGTAAGAGTACACTGATAAATTATTTGGCATCAATTGGATTAAAATTTGAAAACGGAAAGATTGTTTTAGCAAATTCGGAAGATCCACATGCAATGAAAATTGGGACTGAAGGAGGCAAATCAGAAACAAGGATGCCGAAGATTATTGACTCAGAATTTGCAGAAAGAATGCAAATACCAGATTTTTGTGATTTTGCAGGATTTTTTGATACAGGAAACAGTGGAACAAATTCAAATACTGAGGGCAAATTAACCGCAGAAGAGCAGGATTTAGTTAACGCTTCTCTTACATATAAAATTTTACAATCTGCACAATCTTTACAATTTGTTGTAGTTACTAGTGATGCAGAAATCAGATCAGGCAGAGGAGAAAAGGTAAAAAAAGTACTTGATAAAATGCGTAAGATTTTTGGGAGAACTTATGATGATTTTTTTAATTCCAGTATCCTTGTCTTGACCGGAGCGCAAGAGGATAACCCACAAGAACAATTCAACATTTATTCTGGATTCTGTGATGAAGCAGTACGGAGAAATTTAGAAAATTGGAATGCTAATAAACGTTTCTTTTGTACATTAACTCCTGCTATTAATAAAAAACAAATATCGGAAGAAGAGCGCCCTAGGATACTTGAAGCATTTGAGAATTTACCATCAATTCCTCGTGGGAAATTAGAGTTAGCTCAGGGGGCAATTGCTTCTAGTATAGAAGTAGATTCATTTTTGAAGGATATATACGCTGATTTTATGCATCAAGAAATTCTTTTTTATCAGAAACTTAATTTTGAAAATTTAGAAATATGTAAAGAACACTTATCAACATTTCGCAATCCAAGTCAATTTTGGGTTTCTTTTGGGGAAAAATTAGGAGGACATCCAGCAATTAAGCTCTTTCTGGGAATGAATCGTGAGGTTTTTCAAACAACGTTTAGAGACTTTAAAGATAATCAAATAAGGTGGCTAGAAGGACGAGAAAAAGAAATTGCACACCAAGTTAAAAACTTTTGTACTCGTTATGCAGAAGAAGAAACTACAAAGTTTTTTGAATCATATGTTCAAGAAATTGAAAAAAGGGTCCAATCTAGCACTCCTTGTGGTTCTGTTATCGAAAGGATTAGAAGTTTCATCGTTGATGAAAAAATAAGCGGAGTAGAGGAATGGACAATTCAAGATTGCGAAGAAGCACTTAGAATTTTACCTCATGAGTCTGCTTTAACACGTGATTTTTCAAGAGAATTAGAAACTACAATTCGATCGAGAATCTCTGCTGGTCCATTAGGAGGAATTCAAAAATTCAGCACTAAAAAAGCTATTGAAGATGAACAGAGCAGATTAACCGGTCTTCAACAGGAATTTAAAGTAAAAATTCAACGTGGAGATTTACGAGAAAAAATAGCGGATAAATGTAACAAAGATTTTCCATCTGATCGTATTATTCAGGAGGTTTTAGATTCGTTTAGAGAAAAAAATGAAAAAAGAA
>DAHXKW010000040.1 GCA_027366195.1 Alphaproteobacteria bacterium
CTTTGTGGCTTGACGTTGTGCATCCTTAAAGTAAGCTGGTACCGTGATAACAGCTTCTTTTATTTTTTGACCACCCAAAAAAGACTCAGCGGTTTCCTTCATTTTGGTAAGAACATAAGCACCCATTTGGCTTGGACTATATTTTTTTCCTTCAACTTCAATCCATGCATCCCCATTATCATGCTTAATAACTTTGAATGGGAACATTTCACGTTCTTTAGCAGGAATTTCATCATATTTGCGGCCAATCAAGCGCTTTGCTTCATAAACTGTATTTTTGGGATTTGTTACAGCTTGACGTTTTGCGGGTTCACCAACCAAAACCTCTCCACCTTTAAATGCAATAATAGAGGGGGTTGTACGATGTCCCTCGGAGTTTTCAAGGACACGCGCCTTTTTTCCTTCCATGATTGCCACACAAGAGTTCGTCGTACCAAGATCGATTCCAATTACCTTAGACATAGAGAGCACCTTTTGCTTGTTAAGTTTCTATGATTAGTATGGCACACTTTTAGCACTCACGCAATGAGAGTGCTAAAAGCTTTGTTTTTCCTTCATTTGAGGGAGGATTGTTTTTTGATAATAGGGACAGAGATCCGTGAGAAAACATTTATCGCAAAGGGGTTTGCGGGATTTACAGATATAACGACCATGTAAAACAAACCAATGTGGTGCCATAGGGAAGTATTTTTTAGGAATGATTTTTCGCAAGTCTTTTGCCACAGCATCTGGTGTTTTTCCGTTAGATAAATTTAAGCGATGAGAAACTCGGAATACATGTGTATCAACAGGCATAGTATCAGCGTTACATGTTACATTTAAAAACACATTGGCAGATTTGTTACCAACTCCTGGTAAGTGAATTAGTTCTGCGTAATTAAGTGGCGTTTGTCCCCCATAATTTTGGACAAGGATTCGCGATAGTTCCATAATGTGCTTTGCTTTGGTTTTGTACAGTCCGATTGTTTTTAGTTGATAGGAGAGTCCATCAATTCCCATATCTAAAATATCTTGAGGCGTGTGAATTTTATTAAACAAAATTGTAGTTACTTTGTTAACACCCTTATCTGTCATTCGAGCTGATAAGATGATAGCAACTAATAAAGTGAAATGATTTGTAAAATATAACTCTATTTGGGGATTTGGGTTGTGTGATTTAAATCGTTCAAGAATGGTGATTATATTTTTTTTCATGAGGCTTGTTGGATTAGTTTTTCTAAAAACATGCGTGGTGTTAACGGAGGATTTTCAGCCAAAGCTTGGTGATAAATGACAGTTGAAGGCGTTAGGGCAGGGAGTGAGTTGGCTTCGATCAAAACCAGCTGATCTGTTTTATGATTAAAGAAAATATCCAATCTAGCATAGTTTTTAATTCCCAATAATCGGCTTGCTTTTTCAATTTCGAGACAGATTTTTTGAGTTTGAGTCTTAGAAATAATACTTTCAGGTGGTGGTGTTAAATTAACGCCGGTGCCGCCCTGGAACTTTTCTTCAACGGTAAGTACATGGCTTGTTGTGACGGTAATACTCGGATTTAAAGAGTGGTAAATTCCATTGTGCTCCAAAACACCAACGGTTAGCTCAATCCATCCTGTGGTTATCTGGTGTTTGAGTTGTGTATTGTCAATAGAGATTTGGTCCGTTTCAATAAAAGGTTCTAATAAAAACTCAGTGCCTGTTTCAGGTGAAATTTCTACAATACTCACCTGATTTGTAATTGTGTTTTCTGGAATAAAAGGGACTTTTTGCTTAATTAAATCAAGATAGGTGCTTAAGTCGTTGGAATTATACAACCGTACAATTCCCGCAGAGCAGCCATCGTAGCGCGGTTTGATGATTATGGTTGAGGAAATATTTTCAAACTGTTTGATCGCATTAAGCCAAATGTTTTCGGTTTCTGATAATCCTTGCTCTAAATCTAACGTAATTTTCGGCAATCCTTGTATTGAAGAACTGTTCTCAGATAAAACGTGAGCAGTCTTGAATTTATCCATACAAATTTCTGATGCCGAAGCTTTGGAGCCATTATGTGGGATATTGGCATCTTCCAGCATTTTTTGGAGTTTGCCATTTTCTCCCATGCCACCGTGTAGTCCGATGAAGACAAACGCATTATTGTGTTTAGCCAGAGCAATGAATTGTTCAAGTGATAGTGGTTCTGTTTTATAAGATTCAGATAAACACTTGGTTGTTTTAAAGCCTAATTTTTCTTGGATTTCTTCAGCAAAAGGTTTTATTTTTCGATACATATTTTGGGCATTTTGACAATTATGCCAAATTTCTTCAACCGTATGACTAAGTGCTAGTGTGTAAGGGGTAGGCCAGACTGTCTTGTCAGGTGCCAGCAAAAATGGATGTGGTTTGAAATGTTTGGAATTTCTTAATTTAAGCCATACATTAGTTCCTGTCATAACAGATACTTGGCGTTCTGCTGTGTAACCGCCAAACAATACGTATATATCTTTCATTTAAAACGACCGTATGTTAAATGTTTTTGAATCCAACTGTCTAATAATTATACCAATATCTTTATGATAAGCATACCAAAAATATGTGGTGATGATTGTAAAAATAATAAAAAACCCGGTCATGAAGTGGATCCACCGGCGTGTATCAAAAAAATGGTGAGAATTGGCAGAGCTTATGACACTGTTCATATTTCCCGGCATAAGTTCGGTTTGTCTTTGGTCGAATAGGAATTGAGCTAGTGGGAATAAAATAGCGAGGATCCTTTTTTTATAAGCGCTAATTTGACTTTCTGTGAAACGACCTTTGAATCCAAGTACGAGCAATAAGAAATAAATTTCGAGTAAAGCGCTAGGGTAGTTTTGTGGTTTTTGTACAATTTCATCAATAGCTTGGGGAACTCGATCTCCTGCATTTTGTGTTTGAAAAATCTGATGTTCTAACATGTTTTTTTTCCAGATTTCTCGGCCAAACCACTCGTGATTTAGGTAGATCTCATCACCCAATGCCGCTGACAAGTAAATGCCTTGGGCAATATCTTGTTTTTGTTCTTGAGGTAAATTTTCACTACCATTTTTAAGTTGTGTTTTTAAACACTCTAAAATAGGTGCCTGGATTTCTTCTACTGTTTTCTCAACTTCACCTTCTGCTGGCTGAGATTGAATGCAGGCGATTTTGAATTGGTGGAGCAAAGTGTAATAAAATTCTTGAAAATTTAGTTGGATTTTACGTCCTGTGTACATGAATCAAGAATCTTGATATATATTGAATTATCATATGTTTAATGGCTGTTGTGCAAGTGTATATTGGCTCTGTTCTTCAATACCTAAGAAATGGTCAGGTGGTTGGGGTGCCTACTGATACGGTATATGGATTGGCGGCAGATGCTTGTAATGGTCTTGCTGTGGCCGAAATTTATAATCTAAAAAACAGACCAGCCTTTAATCCTTTGATTATCCATGTTCATGATTTGTCGTCAGCATTGGATTTTGGTGTTTTTAACAATGATGCGGTGCAAATAGCCCAGTATTTTTGGTCTCCTTCTGAAACAGCATCGGCATTGACGATAGTTGTGCCTTTGCGCGAAAAAACAGAGATTTCATCTCTTGCCCTGGCAGGACTGGACACGATTGCTTTGCGTGTTCCCAATCATTCTATGGCTTTACAATTATTGCGGGATTTTGGTGGCCCACTGGCAGCCCCTTCCGCCAATATTTCAAATTATCTGAGCCCAACAACGGCAGAAGATGTACGGTTGGCATTTCCTGATATTCCTGTTCTTGATGGAGGGCAATGCGCTGTAGGGATTGAATCGACTATTGTAAGTTGTATAGATGGGGTGATACAGATTTTACGTCCTGGAATTGTTACGAAGGAAGAAATTGAAAAAGTTCTTGGTAAAACAATAGTTGGCTTTTCAGAGAATTTATCAGGAAAGCTGAAAGCACCAGGCGCATTGAAAAAACATTATGCGCCTAAAAAGCCTATGGCGATGAATATATCAGGTATAACAGAAGGGGATATTTTTATTGGTTTCGGTCCTTTGTTTAAAGATTTAAAACTCAACTTAAGTCCGACTGGAGATTTAAAAGAAGCAGCAGCTAATTTATTTCGCTATTTGCACATTGCTGATTCTATGGAAGGTCAGCGTATAGCTATTTCTCCTGTTCCAAATGAAGGTATCGGTATTGCTATCAATGATAGACTTAGGCGAGGAGTTTCAGGTTGAGTGAAGTAAACTTTATTTAAAATCCTATGTTTTAAAATTGGCCTTTTAGAACTCTAAGCGTTGTAATAACGAATCTTATGCCACAACTGTTTAAAAGCATTTCCGGATTTTAGTTCTTCTTTTATCACAAGAGGTATAGTTTTTGTTTTTTTGCCTAAAGTAAGAACAATGCACCCAACTTTTGTTCCTTTTTTAAGTGGCGCTGTTACAAATTTAGGTAATCGCACTTCCACCTTTGCTTCGGTAGGTTCATTTTCTATTTTTACAAAACCTATATTTTTCTTTGGTATTATGTCTATACTATCTGTTTTACCAAGTCGTACAGGTAGCTTTGCTACCACATCACTAGTTTTATGCAGTATCTTTTGTTCTGTGCTACCAAATGCCCAATTGAGTACTTTTATACATTCTTGTTTGCGTGCTCTTTCAGAATGTAAACCATTTAGAACGCAAACAATTCGGCGTTGAGTTTTGGGTGAATAGGCCGTTAAAACAATTCCATAGCCGGCCTTGTCTACATGTCCGGTTTTTAATCCATCACATATAAATAATGATGAAGGATAAGCTAACATTAGGTTTTTATTGTATTGATGAATGTTGTTATATGTAAATTCTTGAAGAGAAAATCGATTGAGCTCTTCTTTAGAGGAATGTTGTAATAAGTATAAGGCAATTATGGCAAGATCATAGGGAGTTGTGTAATGTTCTGGATCTGGTAAGCCAGAAGCATTAATAAAATGGGTTTTTTTGTACCGATTGATTTTGCAAAGTCAGTCATTGCTTTTGCAAAAGCTTCTTCACTACCACAAATATGAATTGCTAAAGTTTTACATGCATCATTGGCAGAAACGATAATTATGCCATCTAGCAATTCACGTATAGTTAAGCGCTGTCCAACTTCTAGAAACATTGAAGAGCCTTCTGTTTGATAGGCTTCTCTAGGGACAGTGACAATTTCATCTAAAGACAACTTACCTTGTTTGATGAGTTCGTACGTATAAAGGACGGTTAAAATTTTTGTCATAGATGAAGGCCACATAGATGTTTGTGCGCCGGAAGATTGCAGGATATCTCCAGTGTCGACATCTAAGACCAAAGATTGGGTAACAGCATTACAGTGTGGTTGAGGTGCTTTTTTACTTTTATGTGTCGCTGGTTTTGCTAATAACCAGCAAATTAATAAAAACATGTAACTTTATGTTAACGTACTTGCCATAATATAATAATGTTAGAACATGCGATTCAAGGTAAAATATGATTTATTTTCTTGCTGTGGTTACCTTGCTTATCTTTTATCATTTCTTCAGGTTATTAGGGCGAGGGCAATTTGCCTGGGATAACGAGGGTGGAAAACAACAAAATTTTGAATTTGTGGATTTAGCCGATGATAGTGATCAAAAGATTATCCAAGGACAATGGGCTACACTAAAAAAAATTCATAATAGTTTAACTTCTCAGGCTGTCATGAAAGATCTTGTTGATGTGTTTGAGAAAATTCACGCGGCTTTTGCTCAAGGTGTTCCTTCGGATATTAAAAATTTAGTATCAAAAAAAATATTTGAACAATTTCAAAAAGAAATAAAGCAGCGTAAGGGATATATTTTGCATATGTATTTTTTGCAGCCTCCTCAATGTTTTATTAAACAAATTGTTGTAGATGAGGATAAGAATTGTACGATTGATACAGAGTTCCAAAGTGAGCAGTTAGTTTATATTGAGGACAAGCAGGGAAAGATTGTCGACAATCCACATAAGATCTCAGAGACTGTTAAAAACTACTGGATATTCAAGAAAAATCTTACAAATATTTCTTCTCCATGGATGCTAGTGGAGATGGTTTAATTTCAAATTTGCACTTCGGCTTGTTCTAGGTCATAGATACACACCCCATCAACAAAAATTTTCCCTGAAAATTTTATGTGTTCTGGCGATTTTTCGACGATAGAAACAACAACATCAATAATGCTGTGTGTTGGTAAGGTTTGTCCGCGGTATTTCCATACGCATGTCCCTATAGGTTGCACACTTTTTTTTGCCCACAAACCAATAGAGTCGTAAAAGGCCTGAATGCCTAATGAGCCTGGTTGCACAGGGTCCTGAAAGAAGTGTGCTTTAAAATACCAATCATCTGGTGATAGCATGCGCCTACAATGAATCATATTTTCATCTGCATATAGAACTTCTTGCACCATAAATTTATTACTGTTTTTTAGCGCTCTGGGAATGGCGCGTGGTAGATAAGGGTGTTTACGGAGTTCCGCAGGAAATCCGCCTTGTTTTGCGAGACTTTGCTGTGAAAAATAGCCAAATGTTGTTTGCATGGTGAGCAGGTGTCCATTTTCTTGGTATCCTTCAACTTCAAAGTTCACAAGCATTTTCCCGCCGAATTTGGACGTTCTTAGGAGTTTT
>DAHXKW010000053.1 GCA_027366195.1 Alphaproteobacteria bacterium
AATTACATCACATGCTCCGAAAACGACAATACCTTGGTAAGGAGACCTGCACAACCGTTTGGGATCAGTTTTACGAATTGGCAGCTTAAGTACTCAAAAAAAATCAAAACTTTATCTCACTGAAAAAATTGCGACAGAACCTTTAAACGCAGATATTCTTCAAGACGTATCAAAGCTTTCCTTTACTGGCATTTACCGACATATTCCAAAACCATGATCCCCTCATACCAAAGATTTTTTGTGGGTTAGCCACTTCCTAACACACACATGAACGTCTGGTGCGCTATACAAATTTTACTATTTAAATAAAAATCGTGACACGTGTTTATTTAAATGTTATTCTAATATTATAGAATTATTGAATTAATAAAATGGCATATATATATTGGACAAATCCGACGAGCGATCAAATCTGGTATTCAGGGATCAGTGATTTAAATGGATCCCCAACACTAATTGGCTCTCCTCAATTTGTTGTTCCCCCTTCTAGCAGTAGTATATCTGGCGGCGGCGGTTCTTCTTCAACCAGTCAGCCAGATTGGTTTAATCCTATAGGACTTTTTATCGATGAAAATAATTTTAAAATTTATTGGATAAGCAGCAGTTCTGATAGCATCTTTGTCGCCAATTTTGATGGCAATGGAGCCGCAACAAATCCTGTTCAGATTTATGATGCCTCTGTGACCTCTGACACAATTCAATACCTTTTCGTTGATACCAGTGATCAAAAAATATATTGGACAAGCACAAGCGACCAAAACACAGCTTATCATCAAGTCTTCGTGGCTGATATTTCTGACTTAACCAATCCTTCAATTTCAGATATCAACCCCTTATTTAGCGATACCGATACGATAAGCGGTATTTCCCTAGACCCCATCAATAAAAAACTTTATTGGTGTGACTCCACTGCTAATAAAATATTTGTTGCCAGCATTAATGATCCCGCCAATCCTACAACACTTCTTAACATCTCTGACCTTGTGAATAGTGATATCGCTACCCCTAATGGTCTTTTTGTTGACACAAATAACAGCAAAATTTATTGGGCCAATAGCAGTGGTCAACTTTGGGTCGCGGATATTTCAGACCTTGCAAATCCCGTAACAACCTTAAATCATACCCTATTAACAAGCGATAGTAATATTCTTCAGGGCATACCCGCTGGCATCTTTATTACATTTACTGATACCTCTAGCCCCCCACCCCCTGTTTCGTATAATAGTGACCCTATCTCGGGACCAACGTGTGGATCTGGTACGACCTTCGGCGTCAGTTTTGCACAAGAAGTGAGCGCCCCTGAAAACACAGCTTTGGACGCATTTGGCTCTGCGGTGGCTCTTTGGGGAGATTATGCTGTTGTAGGGGCTGGCGGAACTTCTGATGGCCAGGGTTCTGCCTATGTTTACCACCGCAGCGATAGCACATGGACATTATCCCAAACACTAATGGCAAGCGATGGACAATCAAGCGATCTGTTTGGTGGTGTTCCTATTGCCTCTCTTGTGACAGATGTGGCCATTGCCCATAACGCTATTCTTGTGGGCGCCATGTTTCATGATCCTTCCGATGGGTTGGGATTATACTCTGGAGCAGCCTATGTCTTCACATTAAGCGATTCAACGTGGGTCTTTAGCCAGGAGCTATTAAACTTTAGCGACGGAATCTTCAGCGATGCACAATACCATGACGAATTTGGTATTAACGTCGCCTTATCCTCAGATGCTTCTATCGCTGTCATTGGTGCCCCTTATATTTCAGATAGTAACGGAACTTTTGTGGGAAGCAGCTATCTTTTCATGCGTAGTGACACCATATGGATACCACAACAAGAATTATTTGGTAGCGACAGTGGATCAGGAGACACATTTGGCGATTCTTTAGCTATCTCAGCCGATGGCTCAACCATTTTGGTAGGTGCCCCAGGGATTCCTATGGGGAATGATGGGCGCACGTATATCTTTACCTATAGTGATTCAACATGGTCGAATACTCAAGTTTTGATAGCGGCTTCTGATATTGGACGACATCATAATTTCGGTGCTTCAGCCGCTCTGGCAGAAGATGGCTCCGTTGCCTTGATTGGTGACCAGAACACACTATTTATCTTTAAACGCAGTGACACACAATGGATTGAATATCAAACCCTACCTTATGCAAGTGGGAATTTCTCTGATTTTGGTGGTGTCCCTGTCAGCATAGCGAACAATATCATTACTGTTGGTGCATATGGCGATAACTTTGGCGCAGGTGCTGCGTATATCTACCAGTTAAGTGACGATCAATACTGGTACCAAACCCACTACATTACAGCACCAGATCAGCAGCATGGAAACGCCTTCGGCTTGGCGGTGGCTATTTCTGGTAATGATATCCTCATTGGTTCCCCCGTAAATAACGCAGCATATTTCTATAATCTTAATGCCCCTATGGTGGTAACATTAACAGCCAGCCCTTCAGATGCAATTTGCACAGGGCAACAAGTAACCCTCTCTGCGTCAGGGGCAGCACATTATCTTTGGTTTGATGGCAGTTCAGATGGTTCTGATACTTTTACGCCAACACAAACCAGCGATTATTTTGTTATAGGATACAGCCAAAATTATACCTGTTCTGACGTACAAACAATTACCATCACCGTCAGTGATTGTTCATCTACCTGCACACCACCTACCATTACAGGTTTCAGCGATATCGTTGTTTGTGGTAAAAGTGATATTAATTTCACATTCACATCTAGCAGTTCTACTACTCTTTCTGACGTAACCTGCACCTTGTCTTTCAATGGCTCTATCTACACTTCAGACTTATCTGTTGGGTATACAGTTATTAACATGCCAACACCTTCTGATTTTGGTCAATATCATGCCACTTTGACGATACAAGATCCCTCAGACCTTCAATGCTCTGATAGCCAAACTGTTTCAGTCCAAGTTGGATTTCAAGTTAGTGATGTTACGATTACTCCTCTCATAGTAGGCAGTGGTAGTGATACTATCACCATAACCTATTTTTCAGGCGGACCAAAAAACACCTTCACTTATACTTTTTCTGACAGTGTTATATCAGACATTATTGCGCAAGGATCTGATCAAACAATTCTAAACTTTTCTAGTTCTACCAACCCGAATTGTTCAGATCAAAAAACACTTTTGATGTATGTGAGTGATGTGCCATCACAAACAATATTATTTAAAATAACGGGTTCTTCATTAGATTTAAAACTTATCTTATTAACGAACCTATTAACCCAAACTTCAGACATTCAGACATTTTTTAGTGATGTTTGCGCTGCTGCACAAGCAGAATCTGACGGATATCTGACGGGTCGTGTTCAGGTACTTAACCAGTCAGACATATTTGCCAGCGATGCCACTATCCTCCAATCTACGCAGAATGTGTTTGTAAATTGTAGCAACCAATGCTTGAACATTGTCAGTCAAACCAATGACTTTTTACTACAAATTTGCTCGTTCACATCCGACGCCTTTTTAAAGTACAGTGACAACAATCCTAATAATACGATTTCGAATCATTCTATTATAATTAATTCTCTATCTTCAAACTCTGGAACAACGTCGGTCATATTTTTTGCTCCCACAACTACAGCACCTGAAACAATTATTACCACACCCCCCAAAAAATCAGCCGGGATAGGGACGGTATTAGCACTACTGTTGTTTGTAGGAATGTTTTTATTTATATTTTATTGTTTATTTAATTACTATTGATTATTGTTTAAATATAAAATAAAATGAATTATGTGGTTTAATTTATACTTTAACTATGCTTCGAAATATTTTTAGATCAGCATTACTTTTATCAACCATCACAACAATTATTGCTTGTGGTGGTGGTGGTAGCGGTGGTGGTGGTGGTAGTGGTAGTAGTAGTAACAGTTCCCCAACCCCTATAACAATTGATATTTCCGTACCTATGGTCCAACACCCTTTTACACCAAAAACAATAACGCTTTAATCACCCCAAATAATGGCGTTGCGGGAATCTTTATACGCAGCTTCTGCACCCTATCCCCGGTAGGCGTATATATATAGCAGACGGCTTATTCAGCTTTTTTTAACGTGAGAGGCGAAAATAGTTTGAAAATTAAACCGTACAATCCATAACAAAGCTTCCTAAAATATTGGTAGTAGCGCAGCGATTTTCGTAAATGTTATCCTTTTGGATGATTCCTGTGTTTTTCTATTGCATTTGGTTCGGAAAACAATTCCTTGATGGCACTAATTGGCAATGGTCTATGTTCTTCTTTTTACCAACTTTGTTTTTACTGGTCGCTTTATACGTTTTTGCTCTAGGAAATATCCCTGGCCTGTGGAAGCCATACCTTGTAACACTTTGGCTTGGCTTGTGCATAGGCTTGTTTTGGGCAAATCGTTTACGCGTTAAAGTTGATCTACTGCAAGAACGTGTCCTTGCACCAAAATCATGGTTTGTCATGATATGTTTATTATCCTTATGCATAACACGGTGTGCATTTGATGTCTTGATGTCTGTATACCCAGAATATGCAAACCATCACTATACATGCAGCTTTGCCATAAAAGGTTGGATAACAGGCCTGCTTTATGGGCAAGCCCTTAGTTTTTTATACCGTTTTATTGTCGCAAAATATTGCAAATCAGACGAAATGAAAAGCCGATTTGTTCTTTTTTATGGTTTATCTCGGGTGAAAAGAGCAGATTGTTATTAGTGATAAATAGTTAAAAAATCAGTAAAATCGCTATACCAAAAGCACCAAAAAATATTAAAGGCGAAAAACACCTTCTACGCCATGATTCAACGACACCAATAATAATGCTAATAGCACCGAGATAAACCATAAAAAAGAACAAATCGGCTTTTCATTTCGTCTGATTTGCAATATTTTGCGACAATA